>NZ_LWGF01000801.1:0-2210 GCF_001635355.1 Oleiphilus sp. HI0125 | reverse complement strand
TTATGATCGTGGTGTGAAGTTGATCGGCGCAACGTGTCATTACGTGACGCAAGATCTCGATGAGGGGCCGATTATTGATCAGGATGTGATTCGTATTAATCACAGTGATACGATCGAAGATATGGTGCGCCTAGGCAAGGATGCAGAGAAGACTGTGTTGGCGCGTGGCTTGCGATTGCATATTGAAGATCGTGTTATCATTCATGAAAACAAAACGGTCGTATTCGCGTAAATTTCAGTTCTAAGGCGCGACTTTCTGTTGCGCTTTCTTCGCTTTCAGATCTTATTCAAAAATAGTGCGTTAACAAGCCCTCTAAAACGCGCTAAATGCTCTCTTTTGTTTTGTGCTTATGGTATAGTGCGTTGATTAATTTTGCGCTAACTTCCAAAATTGCTTTTGGTTTCAGTAAAACGCAAAGAAAGGCAAAGCGCTTCAATTTTTGCCTAATAACGATAAGTGCTCTAAGAGCATTACAAAAACGATCGAAATGAAAGGAATGCACTCCCTATGAGTGATCACGCTAAAGAAATCCTTCCCGTAAATATTGAAGATGAGTTGAAGCAGTCATACCTTGATTACGCGATGAGCGTAATCGTTGGTAGAGCATTGCCAGATGCTCGTGATGGTTTGAAACCTGTTCACCGACGTGTTCTTTTCGCAATGAGTGAATTGAACAACGATTGGAACAAAGCATACAAAAAGTCTGCTCGTGTTGTTGGTGATGTGATCGGTAAATACCACCCACATGGTGATTCTGCGGTCTACGATACAATTGTTCGTATGGCTCAGCCATTTTCTCTTCGTTACACATTGGTAGATGGTCAGGGTAACTTCGGTTCTATCGATGGGGATAATCCAGCTGCGATGCGTTATACGGAAATCCGTATGCAGAAGCTTGCGCATTCTTTGCTTGCTGATCTAGAGAAAGAAACGGTCGATTTTGTTCCTAACTATGATGGCACAGAGCAAATCCCAGAAGTCTTACCGACTCGTGTTCCTAACTTATTGGTGAATGGTTCATCAGGTATTGCGGTTGGTATGGCGACGAACATTCCTCCGCATAATTTGAATGAAGTTGTCAGTGGCTGTTTAGCCTTGTTAGACAATTCAGATATTACGACTGATGAGTTGATGGATTACATTCCTGGTCCAGATTTCCCGACTTCAGCGATTATTAACGGTCGAGCTGGTATTGTTCAGGCATATCAGACTGGTCGCGGTAAAATTTATCTACGCGCGCGTTATGAAGTGGAAACAGACGCGAAAGGTAAAGAGCGCATTGTCGTTACAGAAATTCCTTATCAGGTTAACAAGGCGCGTTTGATTGAGAAAATCGCAGAGCTTGTTAAAGATAAAAAGATCGAAGGGATTACCGAGCTTCGAGATGAGTCAAACAAAGAGGGCATGCGTATTGTTATTGAGTTACGTCGAGGTGAAGTGCCAGATGTAATTATGAATAACTTGTATTCTCAAACTCAGCTTGAGAACGTGTTTGGTATCAACATGGTTGCGCTTGTTGATGGTGAGCCAAAGACGATTAATCTTAAGCAGTCACTTGAGATTTTTGTTAAGCACCGTAGAGAAGTCGTTACCCGTCGTACTGTTTATTTGTTACGTAAAGCGAGAGAGCGTGGCCATATTCTCGAAGGTCTTACCGTCGCGCTTGCGAATATCGATCCAGTAATTGAGCTCATTAAGAAATCTCCAACCTCTGCTGAAGCGAAAGAAGCTTTGCTTGCTCAAGCTTGGGAGCCAGGTGCTGTAGTCGGCATGCTCGAGAAAGCGGGCGTTGATGCGTGTAAGCCTGATGATCTAGGCGAGGAATATGGATTTGTTGACGGTAAGTACCGTCTTTCTCCGACGCAAGCACAAGAAATTCTTAACATGCGCTTGCACCGTCTGACTGGTCTTGAGACAGAAAAACTCATTGCAGAATACAAAGAGATTCTTGAACGCATCACTGAGCTTCTTGGTATCTTAAGCGATCCAGATAAATTGATGGCTGTTATTCGTGAAGAGCTTGAAGCTATCAAAGAAGAGTATGGTGATGAGCGTTGCACAGAAATCATGTCTTCGCGTCGAGACCTAACAGTTGCAGACTTAATTACTGAAGAAGATTTAGTTGTCACTATTTCGCATGCAGGTTATGCGAAAACGCAGAAGCTTGAAGAATATCAGGCGCAGCGTCGTGGTGGGCGCGGTAAGTCTG
>NZ_LWGF01000800.1:0-1461 GCF_001635355.1 Oleiphilus sp. HI0125 | reverse complement strand
TACGCAGGTTAGCCAAGAGTTTTGAGCGATCTCTTCTTCCAATTGTCCTGGGCCCCAGCCAGCATAGCCTAGAGCGACAAGATAATTTTCTGGGCCATTACCTTTTGAAATCGCAGCTAAAATATCTTGAGACGTACTTAATTGAATTGATTTGGTTACGGCAAAGGAGCTGTCCCAAGATGAACCATCGTTATGCAGAACGAAGCCTCGATCGACTTGAACCGGACCGCCTTGCATGACTTCAATTGGCGACTCAGTTTCTAAAAGAGGAAGCTCGAGTTGCTCGAATATTTCATTTAGATCGAGATAAGCGGCTTTATTGACCACGATACCCATGGCTCCTTCTTCATTATGTTGGCAAACGTATGTGATCGTGCCATTGAAGTGCGGATCTTCTAAACGCGGCATCGCAATTAAAAAATGGTTTTGTAGGTTGATTGAATCAGTCAACTTGGCTCTCTCAAATATTGCGCTGGCCGTAGTTTAGTCGCGCTAAAAGCTATATACACCTTTTCCTGTGTAAGAAAATGTACGGATGAGTTCAAGTACATCGCGTTCTTTTCTTACTTCACTTGGGAAGGGAGCAAAGGGCGCGGCGCGGCTGACGATATCTTTGGTTTTTGCATCTAATACTAGGTCACCAGAACTTGAACGAATTTCAACATCTCTAAGACTGCCATCTGAATAGATGGAGATTAAAACGCGAGGCTTTCCGTACAGTTTACGTCCACGATCTGTAGGGAAAAATTGACGCCCTACCCGCTCAATTTTAGCAACGACTTGTTCAACGTAACGTGCATCAACAGCCTTCATTGTAGAAGCCGCTGCTAGACGAGTAACACGAGGTTTTTTGGCATATTGCTGAAGCTGTTCTTCGTAGCTTGCTTCTAATTCTGCAATTTGCAAGCTGCGCTCAATCAGAGAGCGTAATTCAGGCTGCTCAGAATCAGGGACATACTCTTGATCGGGAGCGAACAACGCACTGAAAGAATCATCTGCGACACGCGTTACCACAGCGCTTCGTTTTTCAGTTTCTTGTTGTTGTGGTTTGGCCGGAGATGCTGATTCTTGAATTAGCATACTTTCATCGATCGACTTAGTTGGAGAACTTTGTCTTACTTTTTCCTCGACGTTTCCACTGCCTTGCTGATTAGTTTGAGCTAAAAAATCTGCTTGGTCAGGCCGTTTTTCGTCATCAAATCGTGCCAAGGTAATTTCCATGGTTTTGGCGACGGGTTTGGGGTCATCTTGAATAAAATCGGTGAGTACCATGAGTACATGGAGTGCAATGGCGACAAAAATGGTGAAGCTCAAGCGGTCACTAGCTTTTATATTTGCTTGAGGTATTGCTGCCACGACTTCATGCTCTCCGGTCTATTTAGACGAATTATTGATTTAACTTCTGTTCGATAACGCACATTAGATCGCCTGCAATATCAAGATCATAGGCGCGATTAATTT
>NZ_LWGF01000799.1:0-1435 GCF_001635355.1 Oleiphilus sp. HI0125 | reverse complement strand
ACGTTAACTGACTATCTCTACTACAGGACAATCACAGCAAATGCGCGCTAGCCGATTCCTTATCGCAACTCAAAAAGAAACCCCATCTGACGCTGAAGTTATTAGCCACCAACTCATGCTGCGAGCAGGTTTGATTCGTAAACTCGCATCTGGTTTATACAATTGGCTCCCCATGGGCTTGCGAGTGCTACGAAAGGTCGAACATATCGTTCGAGAAGAAATGGATCGAGCAGGTGCACAAGAGCTTTTGATGCCAGTTGTTCAACCAGCTGAACTATGGGAAGAGTCTGGGCGCTGGCAACAATATGGAGGAGAATTACTTCGTATTAAAGACCGTCACGAACGCGATTTTTGCCTTGGCCCAACGCACGAAGAAGTTATCACTGACATCATTCGCGATGAACTAAAAAGCTACAAACAGCTACCTGCTAACTTTTATCAGATCCAAACCAAATTCCGTGACGAGCGCCGCCCACGTTTTGGCGTGATGCGCGCACGCGAGTTTGTCATGAAAGACGCTTACTCGTTTCACGTAAACAAGGAATCATTAGACGAGACCTACGAGCAAATGCATGCGGCATATGTTCGTATATTCGAGCGATTAGGCCTTGATTTTCGTCCAGTACAAGCCGATTCAGGGAGCATTGGTGGCAGTTCTTCTCATGAATTCCATGTGCTAGCTGGTTCAGGCGAAGATGACATCGCTTTCTCAACAGAAAGCAGCTATGCCGCAAATATAGAAATGGCCGAAGCTCTAGCACCTACTGGAGAGCGTAATGCGCCAAGTCAGGATATGGCTGAGGTTGCGACACCAGAACAGAATACAATTGCTGAAGTAGCTGAAGCGCTTAATATCAGCGCAGAACAATGCGTGAAAACGCTCATTGTGCTAGGCGAAGCACCTGAAGGCGAAGACGATGCCGAAGCGCCTTTGGTAGCGCTTGTTCTACGTGGCGATCACGAACTGAACGATATCAAAGCCGAAAAAATTGAAGGGGTCGCATCTCCGTTACAATTTGCACCGGAAGAACGTATCGAGAAAGAACTAAATGCAAAAGTTGGTTCACTAGGCCCTATCGGTTTAGACATATTAACAGTCGTGGATCGCAGTGCTGCGCATCTTTCAGATTTCTGCTGCGGCGCAAACAAAACAGGTTTCCATTTAACTGGCGTTAATTGGGAAAGAGATGTCGCACTCAACACAATCGCAGACCTTCGCAATGTTGTTGAAGGCGATGCAAGCCCTGACGGTAAAGGGTCACTCGTTATTAAGCGTGGCATCGAAGTGGGACACATCTTCAAGCTTGGAGATAAATACAGCTCAGCCATGAATGCTTCTGTGCTCGATGAAAATGGTAAAGCCAAAATTATGGAAATGGGGTGCTACGGCATTGGCGTTTCACGCATCGTCGCCTCTGCAATCGAGCAAAACAAC
>NZ_LWGF01000798.1:0-806 GCF_001635355.1 Oleiphilus sp. HI0125 | reverse complement strand
CATCAACTGTAATTGAGATGTCTGCAGTTTGACCGATCGTAAAGATCTTTGGTTCTGCAGGTGGTTCATCAAAGCTCAGAACAATCTCAACTGTATCACCCGGCATCGATGCAAATTTCACATCCTGTAATACTGCCGCGTTGGCCACGGACATGAACATTGCCGTGAACAAAGATAACGCTAATTTCGGCTGACCAAACATTTTTATTGCCCCAAAAACTCTAGATGTTTTAACTTTTTCATTTATTTGTTTCACTATTCACACGCTCCCAATCACTATATATCTTCCAGCGTTACAGAGCGTGGACGCTCAATCCAACCACCATTCCCGTTCGGCACAATCTCAATCAGACTAATTCCAGCCTCTTGAATTGCTACCACACGGCCATGATTTTTGCCCATATATTGACCTTCCTGAACCCGATGAACTCCGCCAGAATTATCAGAAATTAGAGCCCAAAGTGTGGCTGAATCCTGCTTTTGCAAAGTACCAACCATTCTCAACTGAGTAAGCTGGAATGACTCCAACACTTCTTTAGGACGATCAAAATTTGGCTTGATGTTACTTTGGTCTTCTGCGATCTCGACACCAACATCAACCTCTTCAACGGGAGCAGTAAAAGGAGAACGGCTGCCCGCTTCTGAATATTTGAATGACTCATAAACAATCATTTCAGGTAACGGATCAATACGCCCAGCCGGCTTCTCATCAGCTGCCTTCATGAAAGAATCTAAATCTGCATAACCTTCATTTCCGCCACACGCAGTGAGTAACGAAGCGCTTGCCAGCAAGATAGAAGAAACTA
>NZ_LWGF01000797.1:0-1379 GCF_001635355.1 Oleiphilus sp. HI0125 | reverse complement strand
TCATAAGTATGAGGAAGCTAAGCACGACTTCGATATTCATGGTATCTCTGCAGACGATGTTGAAATAGACGTGCCAAAAATGATGGGTCGTAAAGAAACCATCGTTAAAAACCTTACTGGTGGCGTTGGTATGCTCTTTAAGGCGAATGGCGTAACGTCCATTCACGGTACTGCAAAAGTGCTAGCAGGTAAGAAAGTTGAAGTGACAGATAATGATGGGAAGGTTTCAAGCTATGAGGCTGAAAACGTTATTATCGCAACGGGATCTAAGCCTATTGAGATTCCGCCAGCCCCTATAACTGAGGGGTACATTGTTGACTCAACGGGCGCTCTCGAATTCACAGAAGTTCCAAAACGAGTTGGTGTGATTGGCGCAGGCGTTATTGGCCTTGAGCTAGGCAGCGTTTGGGCTCGTCTTGGATCGGAAGTTACGGTTCTGGAAGCTCAGGACACGTTTTTGAGTGCTGTTGATCAACAAATCGCAAAAGAAGCGCTAAAGCAGTTTAAGAAGCAAGGCCTCGATATTCGTCTTAAATCTATGGTTCAAGGTACAGATGTTAAGCGCGGTCTCGTGAACGTTCAGTACAAAGATGCTAAAGGCGATCAAGAACTTAAAGTCGATAAGTTAATCGTTGGAGTTGGTCGAGCTCCTGTTACCGATGGTTTGTTGTCTCCAGATAGTGGTATCAATTTGGATGAGCGCGGTTTTATCTATGTTGATGATCATTGCCAGACTGATGTGCCCGGTGTCTATGCGATCGGTGATGTTGTTCGCGGTCCAATGCTTGCGCACAAAGGTTCTGAAGAGGGCGTCATGGTTGCCGAGCGTATTGCTGGTCAAAAGACGCAGGTCAATTACGATATTATTCCGGGTGTTATTTATACGCACCCAGAACTAGCATGGTGTGGTCAAAATGAAGAGCAGCTCAAAGCTGATGGCGTTCCATACAATGTTGGTATTGCACCTTTTGCTGCAAGCGGCCGAGCGATGGCGACAAACGCGACGGCGGGAATGGTTAAAATTCTTGCGCATGAAGAAACGGATCGCATTCTAGGAGTGCATATCATTGGACCTAGCGCATCTGAACTTATTGCCCAAGCTGTGATCGCGATGGAATTTGGTTCTAGTTCTGAGGACCTTGGTTTGACAATGTTTGCGCACCCTACGCTTTCTGAATCTGTGCACGAGGCGGCTTTAGCTGTTTCAGGACACGCTATTCACGTAGCAAACAGAAAGAAACGCAAATAATACATAATTTAGATTCGCCTATAAGTATAGGTGTTAACTAGGGGCAGGTTTGTGGTGTTAGTCGTACGCCTGCCGCTCACTCATTAATACAACGGAATAAGCTATGAACTTACATGAGTATCAGGCAAAG
>NZ_LWGF01000796.1:0-1117 GCF_001635355.1 Oleiphilus sp. HI0125 | reverse complement strand
GGCGGCGCACTTCATGATCCGTATCTTCATTCAAAATGATGTCGTTGATCGTGATGTAAAGCGCGTGCTCATCTACAGGTGTTTTTACCTTGTACGTAGAGCCTAAAAGAAAATCAGGACGTTCGATTTTCTCATTCATCTCAATCGGCTTAGGCTGTTGCTCGACTTCGGCCTCTTTAATGGCTGCCGATGCGTCGGTATGAACTTGATAGCCTACGATTTTTTTCTCGATTTTAATTGCCATTGTCATATTCCTTTTTCTTATTCACTCGCTATAAGCGGGCGAATCTTGATCAGTATTTACCGTAGGTGCCTTCTTTTAGTGCGTCGAATAGATTCGCAGCGGTGTGGATTTCACCGTCGTATTCAATCTCTTCGTTGCCTTTCACTTTTACGGTTGTTCCGTCATCCAATGTAAATTCGTACAAGGTGTTCTCGAGATCTTGCTCTTTCACCAAAACGCCCTGGAATGCTTCAGGATTAAAACGGAATGTTGTACAGCCTTTTAAGCCCTGCTCATAGGCGTACATGTAAATATCTTTAAATTCTTCATATGGGAACTCTGTAGGAACGTTCGCCGTTTTAGAGATCGAAGAATCTACCCACTTCTGTGCTGCCGCTTGAATATCGACATGCTGCTTTGGCGTTACTTCATCTGCCGCGATGAAATAATCAGGCAATGCGTTGTCGGGGTTATCACTAAATGGCATTGCTTCTGGATTGACCTGATTTCTGTAAGCAAGTAATTCGAATGAATAAACATCCACTTTTTCTTTGGTCTTCTTACCCTCGCGAATAATGTTGCGGGAGTAGTGGTGAGCAAAGCTTGGCTCGATACCGTTACTTGCGTTGTTAGCAAGAGACAAAGAAATAGTTCCCGTCGGTGCAATTGAAGTATGGTGTGTAAAACGTGCACCTTGCTCCGCAAGCTGATCGACTAATTCTGGCTCGTAATCAGCAATACGTTGCATGTAACGGCTATATTTTGCGTGAAGAACTTTACCTTTCACGGTATCGCCTAAGGAGTAACCGTCTGCGCTTAGCTCTGGGCGTTCGCGTAGTATTTCGGCAGTCACTGCGAACTCTTCTTCCATGATTGGCGCTGGACCTTTCTCTT
>NZ_LWGF01000795.1:0-2034 GCF_001635355.1 Oleiphilus sp. HI0125 | reverse complement strand
TATTTCGAGGCATTGGATAATCTAAATATGCCGCGTTAAATACAATCGAGGCCACTGGCTGATCAAACTTTACTGGGCACTGGAACAAGGTTTCGTAGCTAGCCGCATAAGCAGGCTTAGAGTGAGGAAAACTCACGTAACGAATATCTAAACCACTCTGCAATAATCTTCTGGCACGATATGCCGCTAGAGCAAGACTGTACTCCATTTCATAGGAAGAATAGATCGCGGGTTCTTTAACGTGATAACAAATCGCAAAGTCTTGATCGTTACTCTGCAATTCGATCTGAATACTTTCGTTTACGATGCGATAATAGCGCTGGTAGTGTTCAATTGCGCTTCTCAAGGTCTTGCAGTTAAAGAATACATGCCCTACCAAACCCATGCTCTGAGACAGTTCTTCAGCGGCAAGTTGTAAGGCTAGATCCGGTTCTTTTGTATACGATACCGCATCACGCCAAAGCGCATAATAGCGATCTAATGGAACTCTATTTTCTTCAGCGTCTAAGTAAGAAAGGGAAAGCCCATAACGAGATTGTAAGAGGGATTCGGAGTAACCATTATCGATCAAGCGAAGGAATAACGCGCGATAAGTGACGGCCTGAACGCTTAGCTCAGATTTTAATTCTTCAGTCGCGACACCTTGACTCAATACGCTTCTCTCATCAAAAGGATTGATACAAATCGTCAACAACTTGGTTCAGCAAGTCAAGCCTTGTCCTCTTACTTTGCGTAGTATTTCAAGTGCACAAACCCTTTCAAACAATAATTACTGGAGAGCTTTATGCCTATTTTCGTACCTCATAATGAAGCCGAAGCAGACAATGTAGCGGCTCTTTCTGAATACCTTTCACAGATGTTTTTTTGCTAAAACACCTTACTAGCTCACAAAGCGCGTCAAAGACGCGCTTTTTTATGCCTGTCTGATTATCTTGTTCTACACTAAAAACTACATGGAGTTCGGCTACGCAGTATCGATGCCGGCAATATTTATTTCACGGAGCAGTATCAAGGCCTATGAGCATTCCCGCTATTATCATCGACTCACTTAATCAATATGCAGAACATAATGATTATGAGGCACCAGAAATCATCCCACGCCACGATGTAGATGACGCTGATCGCGTTTGCTTAACGCTTATGTCAGATATGCTAGGCCGTGCCCAAGTACTTTTCCCAGCCGATCGCTTTATTTGTCCGGAGTTACTCAATAATTGTATGGGTCGTGAACTTAAAGTGGTTGAGCAAAGCGATCAAAATAGCTTGTTAAGCCAATATGAACTTAACGCGATCCCGGCCATCCCCGACATCACGGGCATACCGACAATCGTTGATAATGCGCTCCAAGACAATACCAGTGAGTACGCCTTCGTTGATATTGGTTTAGCAAAAGATCTCATTCGAATTAAGCGAAGCATTTTCAACAAGATGCTTCAGAAAGCACAAACCGGAGACTTCTCGGTAGCAATTGATAGCGTCAATCAACGCAAGGACGCACGTAAAGATGAAGTCGATATTGTCACGGCTCTTGAGAAGTTCACAACGATTCGTATCAAGCAACGAATCGAAGATACTCTAGAGCTTCCTCCTCTTCCGGAAAGTGCACGCGATATTATTCGTTTACGCGCCAATCCCGACGCGAGCAGCGAAGAACTGTCGACTATCGTAGAAAAAGATCCAAGCCTTTCGGCACAGGTAGTTAGTTGGGCATCGAGTTCGTTTTATAGTACAAGCGGCTCAGTTAAATCGGTGCACGATGCAATCGTACGCGTACTAGGTTTTGATCTAGTGATGAACCTATCAATGGGCTTATCGCTGGGACGCACGCTTAATCTGCCAACGGATGAGCCTGAAGGCTACTTACCTTATTGGCAAAAAGCATTGTGGATGGCGCTAGGAACAACAGCACTGATTCGTAAAATCAGCCCTGCTTATCGCCCTAGCTATGGCATGGCCTATCTTTCTGGTCTGCTTCATAATTTTGGCTATTTAGTGCTCGCACATATTTTCCCACCTCATCACGCGCTTCTATGT
>NZ_LWGF01000794.1:0-1788 GCF_001635355.1 Oleiphilus sp. HI0125 | reverse complement strand
ATTTGATGTAGATATTACAATGACCTTGACTGCACCTGGATGCGGCATGGGCCCTGTCATCGTAAACGATGTTCGATTTTACGTAGAACGTGTGCCAAATGTGGCTAAGGTTGAGATAGATTTAGTCTTTGAACCACCATGGAACAATGAGATGCTTTCAGACGAAGCGAAACTGGAACTCGGCCTGCTGTAAGCTAAAGGAACAAACATGACCTCGCCTTCTTTAGAAAGCTTTAAATCCAATCCTCTGGGTAGCGAAACCACCATTGAAGATATCTATGATGCCTTTGAGTTCCTAGATGATTGGGAAGAACGCTATGGCTACATCATCGATCTTGGAAAATCCCTTCCTGAATTCCCGGAGTCTGAACGAACTGAAGATAACTACGTTCATGGCTGTCAAAGCCAAGTTTGGCTAATTCATAAATTTGATGCAGACACGAACAAGCTTTATTTAATGATCGATAGCGACGCGATTATCGTGAAAGGTCTCGCTGCAATTGTTCTCGTTACCTTGAATGCGAAAACACCGCAGGAAATTATTGATCTCGATGTGGAAGCTGCATTTGAAAAAATAGACTTAATGCGGCATATCAGTCCAACTCGAGGCAATGGTTTACGTGCTATGCTTGAATTAATCAAGAAGGCAGCCGCAGAAAACAGCTAAACCATTCAGCAAAAGAGGCTTTGATGACACTAATTCCGCATTCTTCGAAGCCTTCAAAACACCCTTCACGATCTTCTATTGATACTCCTCCTCAAGAACAACTGTTCAATGATGCAGAAAGTTATTTTTTTGCGCTCAAAGATAGCATCAATGACGCCAAGTACTGCATTGACATGGAAGTTTATATCTATGAGAACAATACTCTCGGACTACGTGTTGCCGAAATCCTGAAATCTGCTGCAGGGCGCGGCGTGACAGTACGTTTACTCACCGATGGAATTGGCATTGACGACAAGTTTAAAGCAATTGCGGATGATCTTACTCAGCACGGTGTGCAAGTACGTATTCATCGCCCGTTGCCATGGAAACTAGAACAATGGCGCTACGCCGTAATAAAGACCCATGGCATACGAAAACTCTTATATCTTTTACTCTCCATTAACAAACGAAACCATCGCAAAACGGTCATCATCGATAAGCACTTCGCTTTCATAGGCAGCATCAATATCAGCGTCAACCATTTACACAATGAGCATGGTGGCGCTCATTGGCGCGATACCGCTATAAAAATATCTGGGGGAAATCTAAGTGCGCTTGAGCAAGCGTTTGATGCGAGTTGGAATTATTCAAAGCAGAAGGTGAAACGCATCATTACTAAAACTGCGCTAAAATCCAATTTCTTACTCAACTACAACCGTATCCTGCGCAAACATCACCATCGTTTATTACTTCGTCTGATCAATCACGCGCAACATCATATCTTTATCACTAACGCATACTTTGTGCCTGAACCAGCGCTGTTAAAAGCATTGACTTCTGCAGCACAAAGAGGCGTAAACGTTCAAATTATTGTGCCGGAACATTCGGACGTTATTTTTATGCCTTGGGTATCGGCGTACTTTTACAAAAGCCTTTTGCAATCAGGGGCTCATATTTATGAATATCAGCCTGTCATGCTTCACGCCAAAACAATCATGATTGATGAATGGGCGAGTATTGGTTCCAGCAATATGAATCATCGAAGCTTTCGGCACGATCTCGAAGTCGACTACATACTTCAAACCAAAGAAGCCAAACAACAACTACTCGATGATTTTCATCATGATTGTTCGTACACGACC
>NZ_LWGF01000793.1:0-1601 GCF_001635355.1 Oleiphilus sp. HI0125 | reverse complement strand
CAAACGGGGCAGGTAAGTCGACTCTAATTAAATCATTGGTTGATCAACAAACCTTGTTACGAGGCGAGCGAACGCACGGAGAGCATTTACACATTGGTTACTTTGCTCAGCATCAGCTGGAAGCGCTTGATATGAATGCGAGTCCAATTTTGCATCTACAAAGACTCACGCCATCGGCAACGGAACAAAGCATTCGTAATTTTTTAGGAGGCTTTAATTTTCGAGGTGATGATGCGACCGGCACTATTGAGAAATTCTCCGGCGGAGAAAAGGCGCGATTGGCGCTTGCAATCATTGCCTGGCAAAAACCTAATCTACTGCTTTTAGATGAGCCAACTAACCATTTGGATTTAGAGATGCGCCACGCTTTAACGCTGGCACTACAAGAGTTCTCGGGCGCCATCGTGGTGGTGTCTCACGATCGTCATTTGTTAAAGAATACAGTCGATGATTATTGGTTGGTCGCTGAAGGTAAAGTCGATACCTTTGAAGGCGATTTGCAAGACTATGAGCGTTGGTTAGAGGGATTTCATCGACAGCTTCAAGAGCCCGATAATTCTGAGTCGAATACGCTCAATGAATCTGCTGGTGAGACCAGTGAACAGCGTAAAGAGCGAAAGCGCCAAGAAGCCGAAGCGCGCAAAAAGTTAAGTCCCTTGAAGAAACAGTTGGCCAAACTAGATGCAAGCTTAGAAACGCTACAAAGTGAGTTGTCGGCCATTGAGAATGAGTTGGCATCTCCTTCTATTTACGATGATGAAAACAAGCAGCGATTAAAAGCCTTGCTTGAAAAGCGTGGCGATCTAAGCACTGAAGTAGAAGAAATTGAACTGCAATGGTTTGATCTACAAGAACAGATCGAAGAGTTAGAAAACCGAAATTAGCAACATTAATTTTATAAGAATTTGCATTGCGTTAACAAAACTCGCATTGAGAAGATTCAGTACGCTGACATACTCAATAAGTTAATGAGCAAAACCTCGAGCAAAAATACCCACTTGCAGAGCGATGCTTTCAAATGTATTCAGGATGTATTGAATGATAAGTGCCTTGCCTATGACAAAGCAGGAACATAGCGGTTTAGTGTCGGCCAAACTGGTCGTAGATTTGCTTTGCTATTTAACTGTTCCGCTGTTAATGATTTTCGGCACGAAATCATATTTAACAGGGCACGAAACATACGGCTTAAGTCTTATTGGTTTTTCGGGTTTAGTGCTTTCTAGTTTCTTTGCCTATAAGTTCTTTGGACGCTGGCGCTTTCATCGTAATTTTCTAGCAACATCCTATACCTTTTTTTATTTCTATCTACTTATCTCTGGTGGAGAAGGCGGAACCGGTATCTACTGGCTCTATGCCTATCCACTTCTCGTGTTCTCAATTATGGGGATGCATGTTGGGACATTAGTGCTTGCCGCTATTTTAACAGCATCGGTGTTTATCCTATTTCTGCCAGGTATGTTCGGCCTAGAGTTGGTATACAACAGTAATACGAAGATGCGTTTCATTGGCTCAATGATGTTTGTCACGATCATGGCGTACACCATGGAGAGGGCTAGAGTGTCAGCTGCTTTAGCGCATTCGAAGGTGAGTAAAGCTTTAGA
>NZ_LWGF01000792.1:0-1842 GCF_001635355.1 Oleiphilus sp. HI0125 | reverse complement strand
TGTCTAGAATCCACGAGTTTCCACGACGGAATACGTACACTTTTTTAAATACAAACTACTTATATTCGAGCAGCATGTTGATATCAGAAATCCTTATTTTATGACCCCATCGCTAGCCAACCGCTCATCATGGGGAATTACTGCACTAAGTGAACAAAAATGAGATGGTCTGCGTAACTATAATTTACGAACTTGGCTAGCTTTAATGGACTTAGTATTTTTTGATTTAGACGGCACCTTACTGAATAAATCTTCGGAAATATCTGCATTCACTCTCGATACTCTTCAGATGCTTAAGGAAAAAGGTATTGCGCACACCTTGGCGACGGGGAGAACAATGTCATCAGCCCAACAAATTATTCATGTCTATGACTTTGACCTGCCGCATATTTACTGCAATGGCGTAGCCCTCTGGGATCCGAAACACCAATCTCTAACTTTGGATAATCTACTCAGTCAAAATGACATTGACACTATTGTTGATTTTTCACTTTCGAAAGGGGTAGCTCCATTTATCAACACCATAGATAGTCTTCATCAACACACTATTTTTTATCCCACTCTTCAACGACAAATTGAAAAAGACCTCGTGGATAATTACTACGCGAAGAGCAATCTCAAACTCAGGCCGCTTTCTGAGTTTGAAACACATTGCCGAGTTACCAATATCAGCATGATCGGAGATACCGATCTGATACAGGTGCTTTGGCAGTATTTTAATGAGTTTGACTCAATAGTTGCTTACTCTGGCACGGCTATAGAGGGCGATCATTATAGTTGGATGGATGTCCATCATCGATTAGCCAACAAAGGTAGTGCCGTGAAGTCCTTAAAAGAGCAACTAGGTGCCAGCAACGTCATATGTTTTGGTGACAGTTACAACGATGAGACAATGTTTAATTTAGCAGATGAGTGTTATGCACCCGAGAACGCCAAAACTGTCATTAAAAAGTTGGCCAACGAAGTTATAGGCCATCACCATCAAGATGGCGTAGCGCACTTTTTAAGAGAACGTTTCTCACTCTGACTGTACTTCTATCATCGTGTTCACTTTATTCAATGCACGGCGAGCAAATCGAAATACTCTTGCACGCCTTTCAAGGCAAACAATGCAAGGTTAGTTCAGCGCCCAAGAGCATCAACGTATTGCGTGGTGAGCTTTTAGAGCCTGCATAGTGCGCCGAATAAGGCTTAGGTTAAGTGCCCGCAAGCAAGCGGCCTTGTACTTAGCCTCCTCCCTAGGAGAAGCAGTCTTGCAAGCATACAAGCCTAAAGCCTCCTTTCCTCTTGAAGCACGCATTAAGAGGTTCGCGGACCTTTGAAAGAAAGTTCGCTACGAGACCTGTAGAAATAGACCTGTGACCTTTTTTCTGTGATTCTGAACTCGCTGAAAGTTTAGGAAAAAGTGCGGGAGAGCATTGCAAGTTGCATTATGTGAGTCTGGTGGTGGAGATTACCATCACGATCGCCTTAATTTGTAACTTCCTCTTTTTGCCGGCCTTGTTGTTGAAAGTGGATAAAAATAAGTCTTAGGGATAACTCGCATTGAGTTTCCCTTCTGGTGGTTGCAGAAACGTTTTTGGCAGTCTCGTTAACTAAAAATAAAGTATGATACTGCCAGCAACTGTTAGTAAAACATTTGCAAAAGCATAGGCTCCAGTATAACCAAGCGAGGGCAAGCTGCTGTTTGCTGCCTTTGTAACGACGCTCAATGATGCACCACTGGTCATGGAACCGGTGATTCCCCCCAGTAAATAAACAGGGTGGATCTTTAATACCAAGCGCCCAAATGCGTAACCAGCAGCAATGGGGACGGTTGTTACCACGATGCCGGCTAAAATT
>NZ_LWGF01000791.1:0-77683 GCF_001635355.1 Oleiphilus sp. HI0125 | reverse complement strand
TGTGAGCCTAGAAGATTGTGACCTCGCTCGATATAGAAAATAACAACGCTAGCGCTTTGGTCTAGTCGTTATCTCCTTCTGCTGATTGAGGAATCGCTAAAGTTAGTGCTGTGACGAAATCAGTCTTAAGAACATCTGTGACTTTCTTAACATCAGCATGCAGTGCGCAAGCTTCTTCAAGTCTGTTATCTGAAGTAGAGTTAGTGCAGTCAGCCTCATTGATTCCTGTCACGCTAGCAACGAGTGTAGTGCCGAAATTATCGATGTTTGCAATTGCCGCATTAATATCGGTTGTCATGGTGGATGCGATATTGCCTTGGCCTGCATCTTCAAGTAAATCGTCCATGCCGTTATTTAATACCGCGAGAAAACCTTGAAGATTTGCTTTGATGTTTGCCAGCGATTGGTTGGCGTATGTAGATTCAACTGTTTCAGGGCAGCTTGTACTAGCACAGTCAGCGCTGATACCGGCAGGCTCCGCTATTTTCATATCTTTCACTTCTGTATCTAGATAGAACAGTGCGTCTGATATTTCATTCAACGCCTCTGTTGCTGAAGCGTACCGAGAGCTTGTGCTGCCTGCAGTACTTAATTGTTGAAAATAGTTGTCACCTGCACCTTGCCAGTCGTCCAACAAAGCGGTGATTTGAGCTGCAACGTCGTTTGCTACGATTTTGGCATATTCACAACGGGCAAGTGAGCGGTCAGCATCTGTTCTGATATTCCACGCACCGTTTGTCGGACTTGTTGTTGAGCTGTCTGTTGAACACGTGTGGTCAAGATCATTGGAATACAGTAGATATTCAAGCGCATCTAATCCGATACGACGAGGGGTTTGGCTGTTAATATCAAATCCTGCTGTATCGTCATCATAATCAACTAAGGCGCCATCAACAAAGCAACTGCTTTTGGCCGGCCAGCTATAAATTCGCTCTCGAATACTATTGTTCCCGCCGTCGAATGATGGCCCGAAGTTCATGACTTCAGCTTGTTGCCACGCAGTCATCGCAGCTTGCCAAGTGCTCTGAGCTGTCGCTAGGGTGGATGCGACATTGGCGGAACTAATTGCCACTTCATCGCAATATGCATCAATAGCATTTGCTAGGCTTAGTGCTTGGTTGTTGCTGTTCTGTAAAACTGGAATCACGGCATTCGCAATATCGGTTAGTGCTTGTTGTTGGGCAGTCAATTCTGCATCCGGAGTGGGGTTGTTGTTTGTATCTGAGCTTGAGCTACCTCCACCACCACAGGCTGTTAGGAGAAATACGGAGGCGCTGATAATTACAGAAGAACGTTTCCAGTTGAACATAATGTACCTCAATTCTTATGTGTTGGTTTCAATGAGCAAGTGATTAAGGTTTGCTTGCTGGAACTGAAACTAGGTTAGACCTGATAATGTTTGTGTTTTTAAACGCACAAAAGGGTAGGCTCTAAATGAATCCTACCCTTGTTGTAAAGCTATCCGTTGCTCAGCGGCTTGTATAACTGCTTAATGTGCTGGCTAACGGAAATTGCGTAGGTGCTTACCAGCCGTTTTCACCGTTTGCATCACCCATATTCTCATCAGCAAAGTTGTAAGCAGCTTGGAGAATATCGCGTGAAGCAATCAGGCTTGCACGATAGTTATTGATCGTGGTTGTATCGGCAGTAGAAAGTACAGGTGCATCACCTAGGTTGGTGTTGATTGTTTCAATGTCTGTGATACTGATTAGTGCATTCGGGTTAAATTGAAGGCCCATAACAAAACCTTTCAACTCTGACCAATGTTTCGCGTGATTGCGGAAACTGTAATCATTCGTACCGAAATCGTTCATGTCTTGAAGCGTGTCGTTGATATAGTGAACAGCTGTTGCCGCGTACACTTTTTCCCAGTTGTTAACGATGATGTCGCGTTGCGCTTCCAGTTCGACTAGGTCAACATCAGCACCACTTTCAGTAATCAAGCTGCGACCTGTTACGAAGGCATCAAAGATAGCTGTAGTGAAATTAGTTTTAGCATCATCCGAGCTACCAAAATCGCGTTTTGCGGCATTAACTGCTGCTGCGAAGTTGATTTCTGAACGCAGGTCAATTTCACCGTCGCCATTTGTGTCGAAGTAACCTTCACCACGTGGGTTGCCCTCTGCAGAGCTGTGGTTGCGGATCTCAGCGTCGGTGTATAGGTCGTAGTCACGTGCTGCGCCGAAGTAGCCGAATGCTTCGTCCCAAGCATGTTCTAGCCCTGAGTAAGGCTTAGGAACACCGCTTTTCACGGTTTGCTCTGCACTTGCGTTGATACCTTTGCCATTACCAAGATCATCGCTTAAATAGTCACCCGTACCTTGAGAGTACGCTACTGACATGAGCAAGAACTTGTTGGTAAGTTGTTGCAGGTCAACACCTGTAACTGTCAAATAAGGAGGTAGTGCGTCACCCGCATCTACAGGGTTGAGGCGTACGCTTGGATCAACAGCATTTGCTGCAACGATACCGAATAGGTATTGAACAAACTCGTCTGGTGTTGGGTTTGCGTCCAGACCTGTTGCCCAGCCGCGCAGAGTAGTGTGGCGTAGGCTGTTGTCTTCACCAGCAATTTTTTCTTTCAGGTCTTTTCCAGTGGAAATGTCGCCGTAGGTTGGGCCTGGGCTAAGCGTTTCTGCGCCTTTGGTAAAAAGGTAATTGGTGTTATCAATATCACCGCCAGAATTAGCGTCATATAGAGCATTTAATTCATCCAGCACATCGCTAGCTACTGTGGCCGTAGCGAAATCGCCAGCGATTAGACTTTTCAAATCTGAAATTAATACTTGGCGCGCTGTTTGACCAGAATAGGAAATACTACTTTCGCCTGCTTCAAACTGGCTTTCAAAAGAATAGGCAGGTTGAGCGGAAGAACCGCCTCCATCGCTGCTACTGCAGCCAGCAAATGCAACGCTAAGTGCCATTGCTGAAAGGGTAAACGTCTTTTTCATTTTTTATAATCCAAATAAATTGTGATAAATGATAATAATTATTATTTGCGTCAGGAGTTTATTTTTTTTTCGCGAGAGATGTCAAATAATAATGAAAATAATTATGATTTTTATTTAAATTATTATTGGTGAGCGCGTTAAATTGTAGGGTCTTATGGCCTTTTGAGCCCGAAGTTAAGTCTTTCGTATTGATCTGTGCGGTAGAGGGTCCCTCCCATGCGATCCCAGATAGATAATTGAGAACCAAAATTTAGATTATGGTGTTCGGGAGCAGAACTGTGATGAATCTGATGTTGCGCAGGACTAATAAATATTCGCTCTAGTGGGCCAAATGATAGCCAAATGTGAGAATGGCGAAGGTTTGCCCCAAACAGGTTGAATGCAAAGCGTGCGGCGTTGACTCCCATAATTGTAGTGAGATCTATATTCTGGCCTGAGCAATAAAAAAAACATCCTGTCACTACACCGGTCACTAGTACATCACGCGTGTATTGCAGCGCAGACTCTACGGGATGAATACGATAGAGTGTAAGGGGGGTCATTGTCCTTGCGGAGTGGTGCCATTTATGGAATTGCCAAAGCCATGGTATTTGATGCATCAAACGATGGAGCAGATAACGTGACGCATCTAATACTAGTGTAAGGGATAAGCTGTACGAAAGAATTAAAAAAGACTGAGACACTGTTGATGTTTCGGTGCCTGACAACTCTAGTGGTCCAAACACAAGGGTAAGCAGCTTGACTGTATAAAACCCTACTGAAAACGCGCTGATAATAAGCGGAATAAACAAGAGTGCTTTTAAGGTTGCGTTGAGGCAGAGCAGTCCAAAATCGATTGCGCTTGAGCGATTAAGCCAGATTGCTTTGGGGAAGATGAAGCGCAGAAGTCCAGCTAGAAATAGAGATTGTGAAAGGCTATTTCTTGAACGCCAAATGTGACGATGATAAACCCAGGTTGCAAGAATGAGCGCCGATAGAATATAGCCAAAATAAAGACGTTTGTTTGGTTCCAGTAAAAACTGCATGGGAACAAGTACAGCTTCGTAAATTGCCTCTTCATCTATTGGGAATAGCATTGCTGGCCAATTGTGTCCTTTGACTTCTTGAATTAATCGTTGTTAGCAATTAGTAATAATAATAAAATGTATTCTCATTTGCATTTTAATTATCTAGTATTTTCACTTTATGAAATCAACATTTAGTCCAAGTCGACGACGCTTTCTGTTTGCTGGTGGTTTGGGGCTTACTGCAGTTTCTTTAGCATATGTAGGTTTGGGTTCATCAAAGAGGGGGGGAAGTAGTGAACTCTTTTTGACTGCCCACAAACACAAGAATCAACACTTCGTTAGTGCGATGAACTTGGGGGGCAATGAATATTTTCGGACTTCAACACCCTCTGCGTGCCATAGCATAACAACCCACTCAGCAAGCAATACAATGGTTGGGATTTCCAGAGATCCCGAAGCACCGGCACGAGCGTTTAATGCTCAAAATGGTGAATCTATTTCGCATTTCTTCCCTCGAGAGGGGCGACACTTTAATGGCCACGGCTGTATATCTGACGATGGGCGTTATTTCTTTGCGACGCAGAATGCTTTCGAAGAACAGCGTGGCGTTATTGCCGTTTATGACATAGAGAGTGCGCAACAAATGGAAGAATATGACAGCGGTGGACAGGGGCCACACGAGATTCACTTGCTCAGTGATAAGCGGACGCTAGTGATTGCAAATGGAGGTATACAAACGCATCCAGAAAGTGGCCGGAAGTCGCTCAATCTTGCGAAGATGCACCCTAAGTTGAGTTATCTAGACAGTAGCTCTGGGGAGCAACTCGATCACTTTGATTTGCCCGATCGGCGTCTAAGTATTCGGCATGTGGCAGTCGGTAGTGATGACACGGTGGGGTTGGCACTTCAGTACAAAGGTAAGCGAGAATTCCCGCCGGTGGTTGGCTTTCAAAAAGGGCAGCGAGAGATTCAGTTGGTTAAGTCGGATGACGATCAGACCCATTGGAAAATGAATCAATACACTGCAAGCATTTGTATTCATCCTGAAACGGGTGTCACTGCTATAACTTGTCCCCGAGGCAATCTCATCACATTTTGGGATTCTCGAGATCGTAAGTTTATTAGTTCAATAGAAATTTTTGACGCGAGTGGTGTCGCTTTAAGCCGGGATGGCAGGTACTTTTTTGTTACCTCTGGTACTGGTTCTTTGTATCACATTGACGCTCATGCTTTGGCACTCAGCTCAGTCTCAATTCCTGAATGGCCAAACGCCCATTGGGGAAATCACTTCAGCCAAATAACGGTGTAAACATGCTGATTAATCTAAACCTAAGCACGAGGCTGAGTTCATTGCTCTTGCCTTTGTTTGCGATCTCATTGTTGGTAAGTGCGTCGCCGAGTCGTGGGCAAAACACAATTAGCGACTCGAACCTTGTCCGCAAATTTGATGCGAATATACAAGTTGTAAAGGCCGCGAATATTTCTGGAAAAATATCGCAGGAAAAAATCGATGTGCTTGCTGAACAAACTGAAGAGTTGCTCGATGCATATCGTGAATCCTACGAACAGCTAGCGCGCTACCAGAAGAACATCGCCCATCTTGAGGTGATGCAATCGCGCCAAAGCGAACAAAAAGCGTCTTTACGCAAGCAGATGCTAACTTTATCTGAAACTGAAACAGCTTTGGTTCCTTTGTTGTTAAACATGATTGATGCGTTAGAAGCGAGTATTGAAAAGGACTTACCTTTTTTACTCGTAGAACGTCGCGCGAGGATTAAAGCGCTGCGCAAAATGATCAGCGCGCCAGATTTGTCTTTGCCCAACAAATATCGTCAGGTGCTCGATGCCTATGAAATTGAACGAGACTTTGGTTATACGCTCGAGACTTATGCTCAGGAATTATCTTTGGATGGTCGAGAGACACTTGTTCAAATACTTAGGCTTGGCCGAATTGGGCTTTACTACCAGACCTCAGATGGTTTGCGACAAGGTCTATGGGATCGAGAAAAATCAAAATGGCAATCTTTGGACGGCTATTCAGATTCAATTAGTGATGGTATCTCAATGGCGAATGAACAAGTTTCACCAACGCTTTTAAATTTACCTGTTTTGCCTCATAAGCAAGTGATCGAACAGCAAGGGCATGAAGTTAAGGCGACAGAGGGAAGTGCGAAATAATGCGTTTGATTAATTTGAAAATCAACACCCGTCTTCTGAGGAAGTTGGTACAGGATAAGTTGCTCAAGCGCAGCTGTGTGTTTCTCGCCATGCTGGTGTGTATCAGTGCCAACGCTCAAACTGATAATGAAACTAGCTTAGATATCTTGCTGACTCAATTGAACCTAGATAAGACTAATGAAGCGGCTATTCATCGTGAGCGAGAAAAGGCGTTTTTAGCCGAAAAGAATGAACAAGCTACTAAGCTTGCCGATATGCGTAAACAAGAGCAGCAGGCCAGAATTCAATACGATGCGCTGCAGAAAACGGTAATGGCAGAGGCGCAAAATCTTGAGGCATTAAGCGAGCAACTAGAAGAACGTGCTCATCACTTAAAAGATTTGTTTTCTGTGGCAAGGCAGGTTGCCAGTGATACGCAACAAGACATCAATGCGTCTCTTAACTCTACCCAATATCCAGATTTGAGGCAGACTTTACCGTCTTTACTCCAAAGTAAGTCTTTACCTGAAATCAAAGATTTGAAAGCCTTGTGGTTCGTGTTGCTGAAGGATATTCAAGCATCAGGTGAAGTCACGAACTATCCGGCAGATGTGTATCAGCAAAATGGAGAGAAAATTACGACTTCCGTTTTGCGTATGGGGCCATTTACTGCGCGCACAGATACACAGTTCCTTAGCTATGTAGCGAAGCAACAACGTCTGCAAGTTCTTGCATCGGTGGAAGAGGAGAAGGCGCCAGTTGGAACATCTTCGGCTGGTCTGTTCAACGTGATTATTGATCCAACTCGTGGCCAGCTGCTGGCGCAGATCGAGAAGAAAGCTTCGCTAGCAGATCGCGTTCGTCAAGGGGGTTATGTGGGTGGCGTCATTATTTTGCTTGGCCTTACCGGCTTGGCTTTTACCGCATGGCGTTTGTTCTATCTCTCGAAGGAGCATGCAAAGGTTTGGCAGCAACTGTGCAATCCGGAAGCTATTTGCAAAGAAAACCCTCTAGGCCGGGTATTAGCGGTCGGAAATGAGCATCTCTTGGCGACGGAAAATCTTGGTGCGGAACAACTGCATGATAAGTACGAAGGTCTGGAAGTGAAGTTAAATGAAGCGGTGTTGCGCGAAGCGCCATCGCTCGATCGAGGAACAGGCTTTATTAAGTTGCTAGCGACCGTTGCACCTTTGCTGGGTCTATTGGGAACTGTAACAGGAATGATTGCGACTTTTCAGGCCATTACCTTGTTCGGAACGGGAGATCCAAAACTAATGGCGGGCGGGATTTCTCAAGCGTTGGTTACGACGGTTCTTGGACTAATTGTGGCCATTCCCTTGTTGTTTGGTCATAGCTTGGTCGTGAGCCGTGTCAAAGGTTTACTGTTGATCTTGAGTCAAGAAAGTTTGTCGCTGGTTGCTCAGACTTTAGAGGGTACTTCTCTCCAAGTTAGTCGAATCGAAGACGGCAAGTAGTCATCCATGGATTTCACAATGCTCTTTATGCAAGCCTTGCGGTGGTCATTTATACAGCCCATTTCTAGTCTATTCGAACAGGGTGGGCCAGTTCTTTGGCTGATTTCGATTGTGGCAATGATTATGATCGTCTTAGCTGCCGAAAGGCTATGGTTTCTAACCCTATCTTATAAGAGTGAGCGGGACCAAATCACCTCGCGCTGGCAAGCGCGACAAGACAAAGGTAGCTTGATCGCGCATCGCGTTAGGCAGGCGATGCTTGCTAGATTTAAACATCAATTAAGGCTCCATCTCTGGATTTTGCGCGGGCTGGTGATGATATGTCCGCTGTTGGGCTTGCTTGGCACTGTAACGGGGATGATCAGTGTATTTGACGTAATGGCATACAGTGGTACAGGGAATGCTCGCTCTATGGCGGCAGGTATTTCGAAGGCAACGATTCCAACGATGGCAGGAATGACAGTTGCAATTGTTGGTTTGCTATTAATAGCTAGGATTGATCAACTCGCTAGATCAAGGCACGAAGCACTTACGGCGCAATTAAGCGTTAGTTAACAGAGTTAAAACGAGCATGAATATTAAGCTTCCTTATTTGAATTCCAGTGACAATGAAGACGAAAACGCAATCGATATGACCCCCATGTTGGATATCGTATTTATCATGTTAATCTTCTTTATCGTTACGACTTCATTTGTGAAAGAAGCGGGGGTTGAAGTAAATCGACCAGAAGCTGAGTCCACCAAAATCCAGAACAATAATTCAATCATGGTGGCGATTACACAGGATAATCGGATTTGGATAAATCGTCGCCAAGTCGATCCGAGAGCGGTGCGTCGAAATGTTGAGCGCTTATTATTTGAAAGCCCAGAAAGCGGTGTAGTGATTCAAGCAGATGAATTCTCTCAGACCGGGCTGCTTGTTAAAGTGATGGATCAGATTAAGCTGGCTGGCGTCGAGAATATAGCGATCGCTGCCGCCAAAGGCAGCCAATAATATGCTCGCTCGTATTGCTGTGCTTTTGCCGTTAGGCATGGCTGTATGCCTATGCTTGTTCTGGTTGATGGCAAAATTGATTGAACCTTCGATACACCAGCCTACATCTTCCAAAACCTTACTAGTTGTAGATTTTTTGAGGGCTAAAACCAATTCAGATTCAGAACCCTCTGAGGAAGAAAAGCGAGAGTTGGCAGACGAGATTCCTGAGCAGCCGCAAATCGCACCTCCCGCTCTAATGCTTCCTGATATTGCAAATCAAAAGCTATCGATTGAGATGCCATTGTTCGCTGATGAAGTTGCCATCGAGGCGCCTATTTCGTTGGCAGAGCTTTCATTTGAAGGCATTAACAATGAAGCAACGACAAGTCTAGGAAATAGCCGAGAATTGGTTGCAGTGAGAGAAAGCACACTTACTTATCCTCCTAAAGCTCAACGAAGGCGAATAGAAGGATGGGTGGTATTTAATTATATAGTAACTGCAGAAGGCAAGGTGACTGACGTTGAAATCATTGAATCTTCCCCTCCAAGAATTTTTGATCGTGTCGTGTTGAAGGAGGTAGCTCGATGGGAATACCTGCCTCTTTTGGTCAATGGTCAAGCGCAAGCTACGCGTGTTGTTGAGCGTAAGTATGTATTCCAGCTCTAACCGATCCATTTTACGGCATCGCAGTTTATCTCTGGTGCTCACGTTCATTATCTCGACTGGGTTGTCGCATGTAAGTTTTGCGACCGATTTTCAAATGCCTCCAAGTGTTGCTGCGGGCGGAAGTGAAGGTTCTGCTAGTAAAAAATCCCTTGTGTCAAAAGGCACCTACAATTTACTAGTTGATGTGCAAGGTAGTATTGATGAGGGCGATATTGATGGCGCGTTTGAGAAACTTAATCGATTGATCATTCGCGTACAGAAGAACGCCTATGAAACGGCCGTCGTCTTGAAAACGGCGGGTTATATTTATGTCAGTCGCAATGAAAATACTAAGGCAATTGAGCTACTGGAATTAGCTCATAACATGAGCGCTCTGGTTCATGAAAATCAGCAAAAGTTGCGTTATGACTTGTCTCAACTTTATCTTTCTGAAGATCAATTAATGCTGTCTATTCGTTATCTACAATCTTGGTTGGAGCATGCAAAGAAAGATGAATTGAATGCTGCTGTGTTTATTCGTTTAGGTAATGCCTATATGCAGGCTAAAGAGTATCAGGAAGCGGTCAAAAGCTTTGAGCGGGCAGTGGCTCAGAGTGAAACGCCTGTCGAATATCATTTGCAGTTGCTACTAGCGAGCTATGTGATTCAAAAAGATTATGGGAAAGGTATTCAATTACTAAAAAGAATAGTCACGCTTTATCCTGGTAAGAAAAAATACGTATTACAATTAACAGGGCTATACGACGAACTTGAGCAAGAAGACAATGCTTTGGGAGCTCTCGAATATGCTTACAAAAACCAGTTGTTGAATGAGACTCAAGAGTTGAGTGATTTGGCGTATCGCCTTATCACTAGAGGGTATCCGCATAAAGCAGCGGAAGTTCTTGAAGCAGGTTTTAAAGACTTCATACTTTGGTATACGGCCGAGAACTATAGCTTGCTCGCAAAAGCACACCTCGATGCGAAACAAGTAGACAGGGCAATCCCTTATTTAGAGAAAGCGATATTGACCGCAACAACGCCGAACTCAGCTCAAGCGCTAAGCCATGCATATATTGAAATGGAAGACTACGAGAATGCAGCTAGAGCATTGCAAATCGGTTTGAAGAGATCAAGCAAGGATCAGCAGCGTTACCTCAATTTATCTTTGGGGCATGTTTTATTTAAACTAGGTCGAAATGAACAGGCGTTAGCGGTATACAGAAGATTAAAAGATGATGTGTCGCTAGACGAACAGGCCAAAGTATTAGTGAATCGCTGGTATCGCTATCTAAACAGCTTATAGCGTATCAGATCATTTATCTAATTGACGCACAGGCATAGCTGTTGCTGACGTTACGACTTAAATATACCGAGCAAATCAAGCCATAAGAACAGGCTGGCCTGCTTTCACACCTTGGGTAATGGAATATCTCGAAACCAAATTGGCCGAAATGTCTAAAGCTGAATAAATTTATCAGAGCTTTTTTTTCGTTCGTTGAGCACTTCGACTTTTCTATGTTAGCCCGAATATTCAAGTTGTGTTCTATTTACTACTTTCTCGTTACCTGAGCATCGATTTATTTGGTTGCGGTGCGCGAACCAGTTCGGGTAAGCCGCAGCGCACTATCTGAATGAGCATGCGCATAATAAAAAATTGCGTGTGGTGTACAGAATTTGAGAGTGCTGAATCCTTTTATTGGTGGCATTGAACAGCGTCAGATCTGAGATCTTTCGTCGAAGCTCGGCGAAAGCAAGATGTTAAATCTTCAACTGTGAGCCGAAGTTTTTCTTTAGGCAGATACCCAATCTTGCCGCCAGGAAGTGGCAGGCTTAACGTGGTTGGGGTCACCTCCCATACTTATATTTCAAGGTTGGAGGGATGTCAGGTAGCCAAACCCAATAACTTGGGAGGAGCAGAATCTGCTTTTTGATGGGCTGCTTGAACACCTTCGTGAGATGTGCTTGTGGAAAGTTAATGTCGGCTGCAGGGAGCAAGAGGTCTGTCAGCTACGCTGGGATTGGGAATTTGAAATACCAGAGTTGCAAACCTCGGTGTTTATTCTTCCAGGCGACATAACGAAGAATGCGAGCGAGAGGATTGCCATTTTAAACTCGGAGGCAATATCACTACGCACTACTCAGTGCCTGAAATTCAGGAGCTCATGGATGCAGTGGAGAAGATGGCTTTTGAACCAATACATTCGACACCGTCGCTGACGGTAATTCGGATTCGAGGATCCCGCAAAACTCCCGCACGGGAAATAAAAAAGGCCTAGTTCAGTGAACTAGGCCTTTGGAATAATTGGTGGCTACACCGGGATTCGAACCTGGGACCCCATCATTATGAGTGATGTGCTCTAACCAACTGAGCTATGTAGCCATTTGAGTCTTAGGACTTAGTGGTAGCCCTGCTCAAGAAGGCGCGTATTTTCTTGCTTTTACCTTATTATGTCAACAGCTAAAAGTAAGAAAAATACATTATTTTTCTTACTTAAATTTTTGACTAAACGTTGAAGCGGAAGTGCACTACATCGCCATCTTGAACGATGTAATCTTTTCCTTCTAAGCGCCATTTTCCGGCTTCTTTTGCACCGTTTTCACCGTTGAATTCGATGTAGTCGTCATAGGCTACTACTTCAGCTCTAATGAAGCCTTTTTCGAAATCTGTATGTATCACGGCAGCTGCTTTTGGCGCAGTGTCACCGGCTTTCATTGTCCATGCACGCACTTCTTTTTTGCCTGCAGTGAAATAGGTTTGTAAACCTAGTAGTTCGTAGCCTGCGCGAATAACACGATCAAGGCCTGGCTCTTCCATGCCTAAGTCAGCAAGAAATTCATCACGCTCTTCATCTTCTAGCTCTGAAATTTCAGCTTCTAACTTATTGCAGATAGGTACAACGACAGCGTTTTCTTTTTCAGCGATTTCGCGCACGGCATCGAGGTGTGGATTGTTCTCAAAACCGTCTTCATCTACGTTAGCGATGTACATGGTTGGCTTGATCGTTAGAAGACATAGCTCTTTGATGGTTTTAAGTTCGTCCTCATCTAAGCCTAATGCGCGAACTGGCAGACCTTCGTTGAGGTGAGGGAGTAATTTGCTCTCTAAAAGCGCTAGTGCTTTCTTAGCATCTTTGTCGCCACTTTTAGCTGTACGCGTGTAACGCTTTACCGCTTTTTCTACGGTATCTAGGTCGGCAAGCGCAAGCTCTGTGTTAATGACGTCGACGTCAGCTTGGGGGTTAACTTTTGCTGAGACGTGCACAACGTTCTCATCTTCAAAGCAGCGTACTACGTGCGCGATAGCGTCTGTTTCACGAATATTGGCTAAGAATTGGTTACCAAGACCTTCACCTTTAGAGGCCCCTTCAACAAGTCCTGCAATGTCGACGAATTCCATTGTCGTTGCGAGTGTTTTTTCAGGTTCGACAATTGCTGATAGTTTGTCCAGTCTTGGGTCTGGCATGGCGACTACGCCTGCATTGGGCTCGATCGTACAGAAAGGGAAGTTCTCTGCGCCGATACCAGCTTTAGTTAATGCATTGAATAGCGTTGATTTGCCAACGTTTGGAAGTCCTACGATGCCGCAGTTAAAACCCATGGTCTGAATCCTAGTGTGTCTGGTCTTAAAAAATTGGGCGTATTATATAGAGAAGGGCGAGGGTGGTCACCTTGTTGGGTGACAAAGATACGATGTTTAACTTGCTTTGAAGCTATGCAGTGCATTCATTGCTCGAGCGGTATCTCCAGAAATGATCTCTGGCAAATATCGACTCGCTTCGTCGATGACTGCAGTGAGTTCTTCTGTTTCTTTTTTACCAAGTTTTCCGAGTACGTGGCCGGTTACTTTACTTGCGTGGCCTGGATGGCTGATGCCGAGTCTTAGTCGTGAGAATTCTTTATTGCCGCCAAGTTTGGCGATGATGTCTCTAAGTCCGTTTTGGCCGCCGTGTCCGCCGCCTTTTTTAAGTTTCATTGTGCCCATTGGAATATCGAGCTCGTCATGTGCGACAAGAATTTCTTCTGGCTGAATCTTAAAAAATTGAGCAATCGCTTGAACGGCTTGGCCGCTGCGATTCATAAATGTAGTGGGGACTAAGAGGTGGATATCTTTTCCTGAGAAGTTGACTTTACAGTAAAGGCCGTGGAATTTCTTCTCTGGTTTGAGGGTTTGAAGCGCTTGTTGTGCAAGCGCTTCTACAAAGATGGCACCCGCGTTATGGCGGGTATTTGCGTATTCGGCTCCGGGGTTACCTAAACCGACAATCAGCTTGATCTGTTGAGTCATGGCTGAATGTGCATTCCCTAGCTGGTGCCAACGTAATAAGCTCCGGTTGGGGCTTATTCGTCACCTTCGCCTTCAGCTGCAGCGTCTTCTGCTTCGTCAGCAGCAGAGCCTTTCGGCTTGTGTACAGATGCAACAGAAAGGTCGTGATCTTCACCTTGCTGAAGTGCCGCAATCGTTACACCTTTAGGAAGATCGATGTCTGAAAGGTGAACGATTTGGTCCGCTTCAACTTCAGTCATGTCAACTTCGATGAACTCAGGAAGATCTGCTGGAAGACAGATAACTTCAACTTCAGTCATTTGGTGCTGGATCTTGCCGCCGCCAAGTTTAACGCCTACACATGCTTCTTCGTTAGTGAAGTGAAGTGGTACATTAACGTGGATAGCTTGGTTTTTAGTAACGCGCTGGAAGTCAGCGTGCATTACTTCATTCGTTGCTGGGTGGCGTTGAAGATCTTTAAGAATTGCATTCTCTTCTTTACCATCGAAAGCGATAGTAAGGATGTGAGAGTAAAACGCTTCTTCTTCTAGTGCGCGGCGAAGTTTATTCGCAGCGATAGAAAGAGAAACTGGTTTCTTCGACTTTGTGCCGTATAGGATAGCAGGTACTTTGCCTTCTAGACGACGCAGGCGGCGGCTCGCACCTTTCCCCTGGTCTTCGCGAAGTTCTGCTTCGACAGTAAATAAATCACTCATTATTGATTCCTCAATAAGCGTTGAAACAAGTCCGCGACCAGACTCATAACACGCATTTTAAAACGAAAAAAAGCACTTATGTGCTTTTCGATAGTTTGCCTACGCCCCTGAAGGGAGTAGGCAAATTTTTCTAACGCGCTGCTTCGTTTAATCGAAGAGTGCGCTAATTGACTCTTCATTGCTGATGCGTCGAATCGACTCAGCAATGAGGCCAGAAATCGTAAGGGGGCGAATCTTACCACATTTTGCAGCGTTGTCACTTAATGGGATGGTGTCTGTGACAATCAATTCGTCCAATGTGCTGTTTTCGATGTTTTTAATGGCTGGGCCCGACAGAACTGGGTGGGTAATGTAAGCGTAAACTGCTTTTGCGCCATTCTCTTTCAATGCTTCGGCGGCTTTGCATAGCGTGCCCGCTGTATCAACAATGTCGTCGATGAGTAAGCATGTTTTACCTTTTACATCGCCAATAATGTGCATCACTTGAGAAACGTTCGCTTGAGGGCGACGTTTGTCAATAATTGCTAAATCTACATCGCCAACGCGCTTAGCCATTGCGCGTGCGCGAACAACACCGCCAACGTCTGGGCTGACAACGATAAAGTCTTCTTTAAAGCGCGTCATGATATCGTCGACCAGAATAGGTGTTGCGTAAATGTTGTCTACCGGAATATCAAAGAAGCCTTGAATCTGATCAGCGTGCAGATCAACAGTCAATACGCGGTCGATGCCTGCGCCAGTGATCATGTCAGCCACAACTTTTGCTGTAATCGGTACACGCATTGAACGCACACGACGATCTTGTCGTGCATAGCCGAAGTAGGGAACAACCGCTGTAATACGGCCTGCAGATGCGCGACGTAATGCGTCGGTCATGACCACGAGTTCCATAAGGTTGTCGTTGGTTGGGTTGCAGGTTGGTTGGATGATAAAAACGTCTTTACCGCGAACGTTTTCGTTAATCTCAACAGCTACTTCGCCGTCGCTGAATTTAGTGACTTTAGCGTTACCAAGAGGTAGGCGTAAATTGTCGACAACTTTCTGTGCTAAATCACGGTTTGCGTTGCCGGTGAATACCATCATTTTAGACATGTGGGTAGCTTACCTCGTTTCAGAGCTGCTTGTGGCGATCAATGTTTGGCTTATATATGAGTATTGAATAATGGCTGGGGTAGGAGGATTCGAACCTCCGCATGACGGGATCAAAACCCGTTGCCTTACCGCTTGGCGATACCCCAGTAATCTGTACCTAAATAAAGTCTGCAATATAGTTCAATTTTGAACTTTTACTTTGAGTTATCCTTTGCGAACGTCTCAACTTCATTTAGCTTTTGATGAGCAGGAGAGAGTGAAACTCCCTTGGCTATAAAGCCCTTGAATTTGGCGCCAGCCTCCTTCAAAACCTGTCTTGCTTCTGTCTCAGTTGAAAGTCGACAAAAACAACATGCTCCAGTTCCTGTTAGCTTCGTTGGTCCGTATTTACTCAACCAATTAATTGCTTCATTAACAGTAGGGTAGAGCTGCTTAACTAGTGCTTCGCAATCGTTGTTAAGCGCGTTGAGTGCCTGTCCCTCTAAAGCGGGCGCTATTCTCATCTTTGGAGTGTCTCTTGTCAACACTTCATTTGAAAAAATTTTTACCGTACTAATGTGTGCTTCTGGTGCTAGTACAACATACCAACAATCTGGTGTTTTTATAGGCGATAATTGCTCGCCAATGCCTTCTGCCCATGATGTTTTTCCGTTTACGAATACTGGAACATCGGCACCTAATTGAATCCCTAAGTCGCAAAGTTCTTCGTTACTTAAATTGCATTGCCATAGGTAATTTAGAGCAATTAATGTCGTCGCTGCATCAGAGCTGCCACCACCCACACCTCCGCCCATGGGGAGACGTTTGTTTAATGTAATGTCGACCCCTTTATAGTTTGTGGCGAAGGGTTCCAAAATTTTTGCGGCTTGGTAGATCAGATTGTCTTCGACAGGAATGTCGTTGAACTCAGGTTTGATCGTAATAGCTTGGCTTGAGTTCAGTTCAAAATAAAGTTCGTCCCCAAAATCGAGAAGTTGAAAAACTGTTTGAAGTTCATGGTAGCCGTCTGGTCTGCGCCCGTTGATATGTAGAAACAGATTTAACTTGGCGGGGGCTGGAAGGCTTAAAGAATGGACCATTGTGCAACTACCAGTGTAATACGCGTGTCGTTTTGTTCGATTTTGATTCGGCCAGGTAAGGGAAGGTTCGATACATCGTGGTAGCGATCTAGGTGTATTGTCCAGCCATCTTGTTCAAGTGTAGATAGTAGGCCTTGTTCGTTGAGCGTTTCTTGGGATTTAGATTGCGGTGCTGGAATGCCGCGCAGCCAATAGCGAATTCTTTGTATAGGTAAGGGGCTGCCTAGTAACTCTTTGATTGTGTAGTTAGGGTAGTCTGATCTAACTGGTTCTTGGTCGGGTTCGTTAGCCTCAATCCAGGCGGCGGTGCCTTTCAGTTCGATGGCGCCTAATCCAAAGAATGTAGAACTTAATTCGATTTGGTATTTGTCAGCGTCTTGAAGCCAGTTGTTGATGGCGACGCTGAAAGCTTCCTCGCTATTGCGAAAGCCTAGTTTGCCATTAAATTGAAAGGTCTCAATTTGATAAAGCTTAGCGCGGAGTTCTTTTGAGCCGTCGTTTTCGAAGCTTTTATAGCTACTAGAACAGCTCATCAGTAATAAGCTGAACACTATCGTGAGAGTCCAGCGAGATATGGTTTGAGGCATTTTCTTTTAAGACTCTGAGTTTGTTTCTAACTCAGGCTCTGGTTGGTCTTCAGCAGAGTTTGTAGTGCTATCTTTAGAGTCAGTGTTGGGTTCAAGCATTTCGGGTGCAAGTCTCTGTAGCGTCTCTATTAATACCTTATGATCTGGTTGTTGACGCAAACTGTTGCTCCAAACAGTTCTTGCTTGGTCTTTTTTGTCGAGTGACCAAAGTGCCTCGCCTAAGTGTGCTGCTACTTCTCCGTCTGGATATTTTAAGTACGCTGCACCTAGTAACTGTAGCGCTTCTTCGGCTTTTCCTAATCGGAAAAGGACCCAGCCCATACTATCCATGATGGCTGGATTATCTGGTTTTAGCACAAGCGCCTTGCCAATGAGTTGCGCAGCTTCCTCGAGTCGATCTGTGCGATCAGCCAAGGTATAACCTAGGGCGTTCAGGGCAATCGCATTATTTGGGTTTTGGTCGATGAGGTGGCGCAGGTCTGCTTCCATTTCTTCAAGCCGATCGTCGCCTTCGTAGTGCATTGCTCGTGCGTAGACGAGTTGTTCATCATTTGGATGATCAGCAATACCTTTGTCGAGGCTCTCTAATGCTGCGTCACGTTGTTCAAATGTGTTTAATAGCTTGTATTCAATGAGCCATAATCTGACTTCGTTGTTTGGCTGTTCTTTGCGCAGGCTTGCAAGTAGTTCGATCGCTTCATCTTGGCGATCAAGCTTGGTAAGTATGTAGGCCTGACGTTCAACAGACGAATTGTAATGTGTTCCAGGTGAGACGGCTTTGAAGTAGTTAAGTGCTTCTTCAAGTTGTTCCTGTTCTTCTGAATATCGACCAAGGTAGTAGTTTGCGTCGTTTTTGTGCGCAGGGTAGTTTTTCAATTGCTCGAAGACGACAATTGCTTCTTCTGGTTTGTTAATTTCTAAAAGTAGAAGAGCGTACGAAAGTTTTAAGCTTGGAGACTCAGGGTAATATTCTATAAGTTGAGCAAACACGTTTGCTGCATCTTCTGTTTGCTCACGCTCAATAAGGAGGCTTGCGTATAGTCTCCCAATTGCATTGTTATCTGGAAAGTCGTCAAACGCATCAGCTGAATATTCAAGCGCTTCTTGTTTCTTTCCGCTCTCGTTCAAACAGTTAGCTTTGACGATAGCTGCTTGTTGGAATCGTGGTTGTACTTTTAACACTGCGTCTAGGTTGGCAATCGCTTCATCGCATTGCTTCAAGTTGCGTTGAACTAATGCAATGCTGTACTGCACCTCCCAGCTCTCTGGGTATTGTTCAAATAAATCTTTATACAGGGTAAGAAGTGCTTGTTTTCCTTCTTCACTTTCTTGTGCTGAATTGATAGCAAGTGCTTCAACAGATGTGTTGCCTCCTAGACGCAAAATCTCTGAGGTGTGAAACATTGCTTGCGTGTAGTCTTTGTCGAGAGCGTATTGATATCCAAGCAGTTGGTGTGCGGCGATCGAGTTTTCATCTTCTTCAAGCCAGAGCATTGCCAGCTCTTTAATTGCTTCACCATCTTTGGCGATTTGTGCGGCATTTATTGCGCGTAAAATGACAGCAGGGTCTCGGGTGACTTGTGCTTGATGAATATAATTCACAAGTGTTATATCAAACTGGTTTCGCTGAGATGCGATTTCAGCAACCAGTAAATCATATAGCGTGTCTTGTTCGACAGAAAAGTCTTGGTAAGTGCCGTCTTCTTCTGCTGAATTGGAGTTAACCTCTGCGTCAGTCGGGGCTGTGTTTTGTGTGTTGAGAAGGCTCGCACAACCACTAAGAGTGATGAGCGCGCTTAAAACAAATGCGAAGCGAAATGAATTCAAAGGTGTCTCTTTTATCGTTACTAGATGAGGCATAAACGCCGTTATGATGACATACCGCTTAATACTGTCAATGTTGTCGATAAGACATTGTGTAATTCGCATGGAATATTTCTCACGCTCTTTGTAAAATAGGGATTTAATTCTCAAATTCTGTAATCAATGTCCATCCTTGCCTTCGGCATAAATCATAAAACAGCTCCAATAGAGTTAAGGGAGAAAGTTGCTTTCGACCCTTTGGCGCTTATGGATGCCTTGTCGTCTTTCGTCGCGCAGCATCAGGTGAGCGAGGGCGTTATTTTGTCTACGTGTAACCGGACGGAGATATATTGTTCGGTTGATGGCGGTTATGGAAAACGTGATGTTTCAGATTGGCTCGCGAAATTTCACCGCCTTAATGTCGACCTTATTGAGCGAAATTGCTTCTGTTATGGCAACGACGATGCAGTGCGACACGTTATGCGTGTGGCGGCAGGGTTGGAGTCACTTGTTTTGGGTGAGCCGCAGATCTTAGGGCAGCTCAAATCTGCGTATGCTAGTGCGCTTGAGGCGGGCTCAGTTACTGGGCGGTTGGGGCGTCTCCTTGAAACGAGTTTCTCGACGGCTAAACAGGTGCGTACAGAGACGGCGATTGGCGAGAGTGCAGTATCTGTTGCAGCGACTTCAGTGGTTTTGGCAAAGCAGTTATTTGGTCAGTTGAGTCAGAGCAAAGCGTTGTTGGTCGGAGCGGGTAAAACAACTGAGCTTGTAGCGAAACACTTACGTCAAGCTGGCATTAAAGACTTAACTATTGCGAATCGTACTTTGGCGCGTGCGCAAGATTTGGTAGATGAAGTCGGTGGTCAAGCAGCTTTAATAGGTGATATTCCTGATTTATTGGTCGATGTAGACATTGTTATTTCCTCTACTGCGAGTCCACTGCCAGTTCTAGGTAAAGGCGCTGTTGAGCGTGCATTAAAGCTAAGGAAACATCGGCCGTTTTTCATGGTAGATATCGCGGTCCCTCGAGATATCGAACCGCAAGTGGGTGAATTGGCGGATGTGTATTTATATACGGTTGATGACCTTGCCAATGTGATTGATGAGAATAAGCGTTCGAGAGAAAGGGCTGCTGACGATGCCGAGTCGATTATTAACGCTGGAGTACGCCGATTTACGAGTGATTTGCGTATTTCAAAAGCGGGAGACGGCTTAAGACGATTCAGAGCGCATGCTGAAAATATCCGCCTAAACGAAGTAGAAAAGGCGGTTAGTGCTTTGCAGCAAGGAGCTGACCCTGAGAAAGTCGTGAGGAGTTTGTCTCGAACTCTCACCCAAAAGTTATTGCACGAACCGACCGTCTCTGTTCGTGATGATGCTGCAGCCGGGAAAGCTGAAACGGCACAGTTGTTATTGAATTTATTTAAACTTGATGAAGAGTAGCGCTGCTACACTTCTCGTACTTTATTTTTAGTGAAACATATATATGAAAGAGTCTTTGCTACTCCGTCTTGAAGAAATTACGGAGCGATATGAAGAGTTGGGCGCGTTGTTGAGCGACCCAGAAGTGATTTCTGATCAAGATAAATTCCGTGCCTACTCCAAAGAATATTCAGAAATCGAGCCTGTCGTGCAGTGTTTTGCTCGCTTTAACCAAGCGAAAGATGACATTGAAGAGGCGAAATTGTTGATGGAAGACGGTGATGCCGAGATGCGAGAAATGGCGCAAGAAGAGTTAGGCGAAGCTGAGAAAAATATGGAGGTCTTATCGGATGAGTTACAAATGCTCTTGTTGCCGAAAGACCCGAATGATGGCAATAACGTGTTTTTGGAAATTCGTGCCGGTACAGGCGGTGACGAAGCTGCGATTTTCTCAGGTGACTTGTTTCGCATGTACTCTCGTTATGCGGAGCAAAAGCGTTGGAAGATTGAAGTTGTAAGTGAAAGCCTTGGTGAACATGGTGGTTACAAAGAAATCATTACGCGTGTGATTGGTGATGGTGTCTATGGCGCGTTGAAGTTTGAATCCGGTGCGCACCGTGTGCAGCGCGTTCCTGAAACTGAATCGCAAGGTCGTATTCATACGTCAGCATGTACGGTTGCGGTTATGCCTGAAATCGAATCTGTTGATGATGTTGAGATTAATAAGGCTGATCTTCGAATTGATACTTTCCGTGCATCGGGTGCGGGTGGTCAGCACGTCAACAAAACTGACTCTGCAATTCGTATTACTCACTTGCCAACAGGCGTAGTTGTTGAGTGTCAGGACGAACGTTCCCAGCACAAAAACAAAGCTAAGGCGATGACCTTGCTTGCGTCTAAGTTATTGAGTGCAGAACAAGAGGCGGCTGCAGCTGAGCAATCGTCTCAGCGCAAGAGTTTGGTAGGCAGTGGAGATCGTTCAGAGCGAATCCGAACATATAACTATCCGCAAGGGCGTGTCACGGATCATCGCATCAATCTTACCTTGTATAAGCTTGCTGAGGTGATGGAAGGTGATCTCGGGACTGTGATCGATCCTTTGTTGCATGAGCATCAAGCCGAGCTTCTTGCGAGCATGAATGACGCATAAATGAGTGCTCAGATAACAATAGAGCAGGCACTCGCAATGAGTGCCGATATTCAAAGCGAAACACCTGAACTTGATGTCCAATTGTTGTTAGCGCATGTCTTGCAGGTAGAGCCAAGTTATTTTCGTACTTGGCCCGAAAAGTCCCTCAGCGTAGAGCAATCTCAAACCTACCGTCATTTATTGCAAGAGCGTCTTAAGGGGCGGCCTGTCGCACACCTGACGGGTAGTCGAGGTTTCTGGACGCTCGATCTTATTGTTAATGAAAGTACTCTCATTCCTCGTCCTGATACCGAATGCTTGGTTGAAGCGGCGTTAGACTTATTTGCTGATGTTGAGGCAGCGAGTGTACTTGATCTAGGGACGGGTACGGGCGCCATAGCACTAGCTCTAGCAAGTGAACAGCGAAATTGGACTGTGCTAGGTTCAGATCTACAGTCGGATGCGGTTCTTTTAGCGCGCTCAAATGCAGCTAAAAACCAAATTCGAAACGTCGATTTTGTTCAAGGCTCATGGTTTGACCCGATCGATAAAGATGCTCAGTTTGATTTGATCGTGAGCAATCCACCTTATATCGACGAGAATGACGTCCATTTGTCTCAAGGTGATGTGCGATACGAACCCTTGTCAGCGCTTGTTGCGGCAGAGCATGGTTTGTCTGATATAAAGCTTATTTCGAAATTAGCAAGATCTCACCTTAAGAACGGTGCGTGGCTGATACTTGAGCATGGTTATGATCAGGGAGATGATGTTCGACGTATTTTGAGTCAGTTTGATTACGAGAGTATCGAAACTCGGCAGGATTACGGTAGCAACGACCGGTTCACGATCGGACGATTCTATGGATAAGGCTTCTATGGATAATAAAATGAATGATGAGGCTTTGTTGCGGTATAGCCGACAGTTAATGCTACCGGGATTTGATGTGGCAGGGCAGTTAGCTTTAAGCAATGCGCGTATCTTGATTATTGGGGCTGGTGGCTTGGGGTCTCCTGCGGCGTTGTACCTGGCTGCCGCTGGCGCGGGGCGACTTACCATTGTGGATGACGATATCGTTGAATTGAGTAACTTGCAGCGTCAGATTGCGCATGGTGAGTCTGCCATAGGGCAGTCAAAAGTTGTGTCTGCGAAAGATAGTCTCAAGGCATTGAATAAGCATTGCGAGGTTATTGCATTAGAACAAAGGTTTGTAGAGTCTGATTGGGCGGAAAAGCTTTCTGAGTTTGATGTGGTGTTAGATTGTAGTGATAACTTTGAGACGCGCTTTTCAGTAAACCGCCTTTGCGTGAAATCGAAGGTTCCGCTAGTTTCAGGTGCTGCAATTCGTATGGAAGGGCAGTTGGCGATATATGATTCTAGAGAGGATGATTCGCCTTGTTATCGATGCTTATATGATGAGCAAGGTAACGAAAACCTTAACTGTTCAACCAATGGTGTGATGGCGCCGCTAGTTGGGGTGATTGGCTCAATGCAGGCTTTGGAGGCTATAAAGCTGGTGTCTGGATATGGTGAGCGCAGTGCCGGGAAATTGTTGATCTATGATGCTCTGTCTTTAGACTGGCGTACCTTGAAATTGCGCAAGGATCCTGAGTGCCCCGAGTGTGCGTAGTTGCGATTGAATAACAAAAAAGCCGGAGATTAAATGCTCCGGCTTTTTTGTTATGGGGTGATGCTAGTTACTTAATCATGAAAATTATTCGCGACGTAATCTGCTAGACGAGATCGTTCAACGCTTGTGAGTGTGATGTGAGCGTAGTGCTCCCAATTTCTCATGCGGTCGATCGCGTAACTAAATCCGCTTGTATTGGCGCTGAGGTAAGGTGTGTCGATCTGCTTGAGGTTGCCGATCGCGACAACTTTAGTTCCTGGGCCTGCGCGTGAGATGAGGCCAAGCATTTGCGCCGCGGTCAGGTTTTGGGCTTCATCAATTAGGAAGAACTTTCCTGAGAAGCTTCTACCTCGCATGAAGCTTGAGCTTTTTATTTTGACGCGATTCTTAAGAAACTCGAGCCCTGATTTTCGCTCAAACTCATTGCCTTCTGGGTTCGCCGCTAAGGTTTCGAGTGCGTCCGTAATTGCACCCATCCAAGGTTCGATTTTGGCTTCTTCTTCGCCTGGTAAAAAGCCTATATCTTCTCCCATCGGAACGGTTGCGCGAGTGACAATGATCTCATCGTAGAATTTATCTTCGTACACAAGTTGTAGCGCTGCAGCGAGGGTTAACAAGGTTTTACCCGTACCTGCATCGCCAGCTATCGTTACAAAATCAATTTCGGGGTCGGTAAGAATAGAAAGCGCGTAGTTTTGCTCCTGGTTACGCGCTTGAATACCCCAGCAATGATAATGTTGCTCGAAATCAGGGAGTATTTCGATCATAGCTTCTTTGCCATTGGTGGCGCGAAGAATGCCGCGAAAGTTTTGTTGGTTATTTGAGTTTGAGTAAATGTGCGTGTTGATCGGCCAATTTCCGACCCAAGGCGCTGTTATGTAATAGATAATGATGGTGCCGACATCTTGAGAGTCCTCGCGTTCGGTTCGGATTTCAACACCTTCAGCTTCCCACATCTCTTCAGTGATTTCTATTTGGCCGGAGAATAGAGATTCATCACCAATGCTTGCTACTTGGTCGTTACGATAATCTTCTGAGATGATTCCACGGACGACAGCTTTGATGCGCATGTTGATGTCTTTCGTGACAAGAACGACGCTTGTATCGGTATTCTCAAAGTCGTCGCGTAACTGTTTAGCGACATCAATGATTTCGTTATCAGCAACCGTTTGTCTATCTTTTTCGAAGGTTTGGAATATAAGCTTCCCGCCTCCGTCTAGGGCAATCCCCTCAGGGAGCTGGTCTATATCTGCTTGTGAAAGGAGTTCGTCGAGATAGCGGTGTGCTTGTCGCGCATTTCTGGCGGTATCTCGTTGGCCACGTTTGTGGCTATCAAGTTCTTCTAAGACGCGAAGAGGGATAAAAACAGTTTGTTCTTCGAATTTAAATATTGATTCAGGCTCGTGGAGCAGAACATTGGTATCAAGTACATAAATTTTACTATCGGTTTTTTTGTTACTTATAACCATCTTGAATTCCTTCGAAGTGAATGTGCATTTAGGTTTCGCGGCCCTCCGAGTTGTTTGCGCGCATCATTAACTTAGTTGAGTTGTTCGACAATAACTTTGAGTAAATCGTAAGTCGTAATGATGCCGCTTACGTCATCACCATGTTTTACAAATACTCTATGAAGGTGTTCGTTCATCATGAGTTTTGATACTTCTGTAATGGGAGTATCTTCAGGTACGGACACTAAGATAGGGGTCATGATGTCGTTAACTTCGACAGGCATATTGGCAAGGCCTTCGAAAATCATCATTCTTAAACGGCGAGCTTCTTGCTGCTCTTCTTCGCTCATTTCAGCTTCGTAGGGAGAGCTCGAGCCATCGAAATGGAATTCTGCAATATCTTTGAGCGTTGCAATGCCGATGATTTTGCCTTCATCGTTCGCAACAGGGCTACCAATAATATCGTTATCGCTTAGGAATTTCTTGAACCGTTCCATTGTCCAAGACTGCGGTACTGACTTTACGTTGGGAGTCATGATGTCTTTTGCGGTGAGCGATTTTACTGACATTATTCTTTTCGCCTTTATACGGTATTTCTTATGACTCAGAGAAAGTGCCTTCCACTGGCACTCATTATCTTACTCTGGGAGCATGACGTTCAGTTCAAGAACCGAACAGTCATCATTTTTATCAAGTTGGACCTGTACTTGGTCTTGATTGATAGATACGTACTTGCGAATAACCTCAAGAATTTCTTTTTGAAGCATTGGCAGGTAATCGGGCTGCTCGCGCTGCCCACGTTCATGAGCAACAATTATTTGTAAGCGTTCCTTCGCGATAGATGCGGTGTTCTTCTTGGTGCTTTTAAAATAATCTAAAAAACTCATGCTGTTGCAGCCCCCTTAAACATACGCTTAAAGAAACCTTTCTTTTCATTCGTGATAAAACGCTGTGGCTTTTCGGCGCCAAGTAAGCGTTCTACAGCATCATCGTAGGCCTGTCCTGCATCAGTTGATTGATCATGGATAACAGGAACGCCTGAATTTGAAGAAGAAAGAACGGATTGTGATTCAGGAATAACGCCAAGAAGTTTGATGGCTAGAATCTCTTTAACGTCATCTACGCTCAGCATTTCACCTTTCTCAACACGGCTAGGGTTGTAGCGGGTTAGAAGAAGGTGCTCTTTTACCGACTCGCCATTTTCAGCGCGGCGAGACTTGCTTTGTAAGATACCTAAAATTCGATCTGAGTCGCGAACCGAAGATACTTCCGGGTTCGTTACGACAATGGCTTCATCTGCGAAATAGAGAGCCATTTGAGCGCCGTGCTCAATGCCTGCAGGCGAATCACAAATGATGAAATCGAAGCGCTCAGAAAGTTCATTAAGAACTTTTTCTACGCCATCTTGAGTGAGTGCATCTTTATCGCGAGTTTGAGAAGCGGGGAGAATGTAAAGATTCTCATTATGCTTATCTTTGATAAGAGCCTGGTTTAGCGTCGCTTCGCCGTTGATTACGTTTACGAAGTCATACACTACACGACGTTCACAGTTCATGATTAGATCTAGGTTACGAAGACCTACATCGAAATCGATAACGACGGTTTTGTGTCCCTTCAGGGCAAGACCTGTGGAAATGGACGCGCTGCTAGTTGTTTTACCTACGCCGCCTTTACCTGAAGTGATAACAATTATTTTTGCCAATGTTCTATTCCCATGTTGCTATGTTGTTTGAAGTTGGGCTTAAGCCTCTTTACTTCTTGCGCTCTTATTCGGCGCTTAATGGGCTCTTTAGAGCTCTAGTTTTTTAAAATTCAGAGTTTGCTCGTCCAAATATACTTGGCAGGGCTTGCCTATGGTTGAGCTTGGAATGTCTTCGCTTATTTTGTATTGCCCTGCGACGGAGACAAGTTCTGCTGCCATGCTTTGGCAGAAGATGCGTGCTTTGGTATTGCCTTTAACCCCAGCTAGCGCGCGTCCGCGCAATGTACCGTAAACATGAATGTTTCCGTCGGCTAGTATTTCTGCGCCGGCACTTACAGAGGCTAGAATGATCAAGTCACCATCTGCTGCGTAAACTTGTTGTCCTGATCGAATAGGATGATGGACAATTTTACTAATCTGTGTTTCAGTTTTGATTTCGACCTTTGCAGGCTCATCTGCTTTGGGTTCCTGCGGCGCAGGTTCGCTAGCTGCTGGAGTGTCTGTATCGATCGCTGCGTTACGTTCTTTTTGTTTGGCTAATATTCCTAAGCCATGATTGCGCGCGACGTCTTGAAGTGATGCGCTGGCGCCTCTTACAGCGATTGCCTTCACTTGGTGTGCTTGGCATATCTCGATGAGACGCTCAAAGTCGAGGCTTGGTTCTTCATACTTCTCTAGGCCAATCACGACAGGAAGGTTTTCAAAAAAACTAGGGGCTTGAGCGACTTTCGCTGCGAGTTCTTCGCTGAATTGCTTTGGTTCAAAGCTGGTGAGCTCTAAGGCAGTCATTGGAGCTAAGGATGCTTTAAGTTTGATGCTTGGCTGAACAGGCGGGTTTTCTGCTGACTTGTGTGCTTCTGGAGCGATGGTTGTGCCTGTGTCCGAACTCATGATTACCCTAATTTTCTATTTTGTTTTTTTGTTTGCAGAGCATGTACTAAATAGTTACTTATTTTGGGTCTGTTTCGCAATAGTCAACAAACAGATTCTGACAGCCCTCTAATGCTTTCGATCATACCATAGAGCCTGAAGCTCATGCTTATGTTAAAAGCTGATTTTTTAGTAATGTGTTGAATTAATTATCGAGGATTTCCACTGACCTCTCAGCTTCGATTTAATAGGTTGTGAGAGATCAGAGCGATGGTCTGGTTTTATTGCTCGGTTTCTGGTTTTGTTTTCGGTAGAACAAGGTTGAGAAGAATGCCCGAGATGGCTGCTAATCCTATCCCTTGAACGACGAAGCCTTCACCGCCAAAGTTCATTCCGCCAATTCCAAATACTAAGGGGATTGAGATAATTGCTAGGTTGCGAGGGTCGTGTAAATCAGCATTTGAACGGGCTATTGTTCCTATGCCAATTGTTGCAATGGCACCAAATAGTAGAACCATAATGCCGCCCATCACAGGGGTTGGAATCGTGGCAAGAAAGCCGCCGAGCTTGCCGCAAAAAGATAAGATAATTGCGAACACTGCGGCCCAGGTCATGTAGATTGGGTTAAATGCTTTGGTTAGTGCGACGGCGCCGCTCACTTCTGAGTACGTAGTATTTGGCGGTCCACCAACCACTGCGGCTGCGGTTGTCGCTACACCATCGCCAAGTAAGGTTTTATGAAGTCCAGGTTTTTTTAGGAAGTCTTTTTTAGTAACGCTGCTAATTGCCATCATATCTCCGATGTGTTCAACCGCAGGTGCAATGGCGACGGGCAACATAAATAGAATTGCGCTGGCATTGAATTCGGGGAGCGTAAAACTTGGAATCGTAAACCAAGCCGCGTTGCTGATTGGGTCAAAACTAACAATTCCACAGAGCAGGGCGACGACATAGCCGACAGAGACTCCAAGAAGTATAGGGATTAAGCGAATAATGCCGCTGCCTAGAAGAGATGCAATGGCAGTAACAAGCAATGCGCTCATTGAGATAAGAATGGCAGTGCTCTGGTTGACTAGCTCTGCTGAACCGTCACCCGTTTTACCTAGTGCCATATTCACAGCGACTGGCGCAAGGCTTAAGCCAATTACAACGATAACCGGGCCGACAACAATCGGCGGCAAGACGCGTTCGATGATCTCGGTTCCGCGCCAAGCAACAATGCCCGAGAGCAAAATATATACGCAACCTGCGGCCATTAGTCCGCCCATCGTTGAGGCTATGCCCCATGTCTGGATGCCATAAATAATAGGGGCGATAAAGGCAAAGCTGGAAGCGAGGAAAATCGGAATGCTGCGCTTAGTTATAAGTTGAAAGATGAGCGTGCCAACACCCGCAGTAAATAGAGCAACGTTACTATCTAACCCTGTAAGTAAGGGGACAAGAACGAGGGCGCCGAAGGCGACGAACAGCATTTGTGCGCCAATTAGCGCTGTCTTTGGGCTGAATGCATTTTCATCTGACATCGTGAATCTTCCTTTTCGCTATGTTTAGGGTGAGTTGTTGCTACTGGGTCCCGAAGATCTTGTCTCCTGCATCGCCAAGCCCGGGTAATATATATCCTTTGTCGTTTAGCTTTTCGTCGACAGCGGCGGTATAAATTTCCATGTCGGGGTGCGCAGCTAAAACTTTTTCAATGCCCTCGGGTGCGGCAACTAAAAACAAGCCAATGATTTTTTTACAGCCTGCTTTTTTAAGAAGGTCAATTGTCGCAATCAGAGTTCCGCCAGTTGCAAGCATTGGGTCTATGATCATCGCTGTTCGATCTTCAATGTCTTTGACGAGCTTTTCAAAATAAGTAACCGGCTCGAGTGTTTCCTCATTTCGATATAGCCCAACGACGCTGACCTTAGCGTTAGGCATTAATTCAAAAACACCATCAAGCATACCAATACCTGCACGTAGGATTGGAACGACAGTGACTTTCTTTCCTTCGATTTGCTCAACGGTTGTCATGCCCGACCAGCATTCAATTTGTTTCGGTTCGAGAGGGAATGATTTGGTTGCTTCGTAGGTGAGGAGGGTTGTGATTTCTTTACTGAGTGCGCGAAAGCTTTTAGTGGAGATGTCTTTTTCGCGAAGTAAGCCTAACTTGTGACGAACGAGTGGGTGTTTGATTTCGATGACGTTCATGCATCTTCCTTTGATTAATACGTAAAAAAAGGCGCTTAAAACATTAAGAAAAGGGCACATTACTGATTAGCTCTATGCAGTTGTGTGCACGCTCCATATAATGAACAACAGCTTCACAATCATAGTCAAATTTTTCCTTAAGGGAACTCTAAAAGGGAACTCTAAGTTTTATGAGTCAAGACACGCCTAGTTTCGAAGATGGTGTCGAGCAGATTTCGCTTCGAGAATATACCGAAAAAGCCTATCTCGATTATTCAATGTACGTCATTCTTGATCGTGCGTTGCCGCACGTCGGGGACGGTTTAAAGCCTGTTCAACGCAGAATTGTTTATGCCATGTCGGAACTTGGCTTAAAAGCATCGGCGAAGTATAAGAAGTCCGCGAGAACGGTGGGTGATGTTCTGGGTAAGTTTCATCCGCATGGCGATAGCGCGTGTTATGAAGCGATGGTGTTGATGGCGCAACCGTTTAGTTATCGTTATCCATTGATTGATGGGCAAGGTAACTGGGGTTCGGCTGACGATCCTAAGTCATTCGCGGCAATGCGATATACCGAATCAAGATTAGCGCCTTATGCAGATGTGCTTCTTGCCGAGTTGGGTCAAGGTACTGTTGATTGGATGCCTAACTTTGATGGCACGATTGATGAACCAAAAACCTTACCCGCTAGATTGCCGAATTTATTGCTTAACGGCACAACGGGTATTGCGGTCGGTATGGCCACTGATATTCCTCCTCATAACCTTCGAGAAGTCGCGAGTGCATGTATTCATTTGCTGGATGAACCTAAGGCTCAAACTCAAGATCTAATGACGCATGTTCGCGGGCCTGATTATCCAACGGGTGCTGAGATCGTCACTCCGCCGGCAGATATTCAGAAGATTTATGAAACAGGCCGAGGCTCGATCAAGATGCGAGCTGTCTATAACACTGAAAGTGGCGATGTCGTGATCACCGAATTGCCTCATCAGACTTCTGGAGCCAAAGTGCTTGAGCAGATTGCGTCTCAAATGCAGGCCAAGAAGCTACCGATGGTTGCGGACTTGAGAGATGAGTCCGATCACGAGAACCCAACGCGTCTTGTGATTGTTCCCCGCTCAAATCGTATTGATATCGATTCATTGATGGCGCACTTGTTTGCGACGACTGATTTAGAAAAAAGCTATCGCGTTAATCTTAATATGATTGGTATTGATGGTCGTCCTGCAGTGAAAGACTTGCGTACGATCATTAGTGAATGGTTGAGTTACCGTACTGATACCGTTACACGCAGGCTGCAATATCGCTTAGATAAAGTTGAGCGTCGCTTACACTTATTGGAAGGCTTATTGGTCGCCTTTCTTAATATTGATGAAGTCATTCATATTATTCGTACTGAAGATGAACCTAAAGCCGTCTTAATGGCGCGGTTTGGTTTAACTGAAGTGCAAGCTGATTACATTCTCGATACCAAGTTGAGACAGTTAGCACGTCTTGAAGAGATGAAAATCAAGGCGGAGCAAGAAGAGCTCGAAAAAGAGCGTGCTTACTTGCAAAAAGTACTTGGCTCAAAAGCGCAGATGAAAAAGCTCATCAAGAAAGAGCTGCTCGCTGACGCTGAAAAATATGGTGACGATAGACGCTCTCCGTTGGTTGTTCGTGGTGATGCAAAAGCCTATTCCGAAACTGATTTAGTCAGTTCTGAGCCAGTGACCGTCGTGTTATCTGAAAAAGGCTGGGTACGCGCTGCGAAAGGGCATGACATTGATCCAAAAGGCTTGAACTACAAAGCTGGCGATAGTTTTAGTTTGTCGGCAAAAGGTCGTAGTCAACAAGGTGTCATCTTCTTAGATTCTACTGGTAGGGCGTATACGGTAGCAGCACATACTCTGCCGTCTGCTCGAGGCCAAGGTGAACCCTTAACCGGTAAAATAAACCCACCATCTGGTGCAGAGTTTAGAGCGGTGCTAATGGGTAAAGAGGGGCAAAAATTGCTCATGATGAGCGATGCCGGTTATGGCTTTGTTTCAAGCATTGATCAACTTCAAAGTAAGAATAAAGCGGGCAAAGCTGCGATCACATTGCCTAAGAATGCTGAAGTGATGCATCCGATGGTCATCGATGATGTAGAGAGTCAGTTGCTTGCTGCAGTGACTAATGAAGGCCGAATGCTGGTGTTCCCTGTGAAAGACCTTCCTGAATTGGCGAAAGGTAAGGGTAATAAGATTATCAGCATTCCTTCAGCGCGAGCTCAGAGTAAAGATGAGCTGATGACCAATGTTGCGATTTTCTCAGAAGCCGATTTTGTGGTCATTCACTCTGGTAAACGCCACTTGAAGCTTAAATACAGTGATTTGCAGCACTATGTTGGTGAACGCGGACGAAGAGGGCAAAAACTGCCAAGAGGATTGCAGCGTGTAGACCGTATTGAAATTATTAAAACGGGTAAGGCTGACGCTGAGCCAGAAGCAGAGCAGCAAGCAGAATAGTCACTAGAATAAAAGCCGTTGTTACAACGGCTTTTTGTTATCCAAGAATTCATTTTAATCAGAAAGAGATTAGCTTTGAGCGAAATTATATTAATTAACGTGTCTGGTATTGATAAGCCTGGTTTGACCTCAGAAATGACCGCAATCATGGCGCAATACGATATCCGTATTTTGGATATTGGTCAGGCCGTTATTCATGAGCATTTGACCTGGGGGATTTTGGTCGAGGTTCCTGGTGATAAAGAATCAAGTAGTGTGCTGAAGGACTTGTTGTTCCGTATGCACGAACTCGAGCAAGATGTGAGTTTCAAGCCTGTTAGCAAGGAAGAATACGCCCTGTGGGTGGAAGGCAAAGGTAAGGCTAGATACATCGTTACACTCTTATCACGATCTATCTCTGCGGAACAGATTTCTCATGTGTCTGCGATCACCGCTCGTCACGGTTTGAATATCGACAACATTACGCGATTGTCTGGTCGTCCCGCCGTTGAGCAGAGCATTGAACAAACTAAGGCATGCATTGAGTTTTCAGTGCGTGGCACGCCGCCTAACTTAGATGATTTGCGACAAGACTTCCTTGCTATCGGCAACGAGTTAGGTGTGGACATTGCGTTCCAAGAAGATTCAATCTTCCGTAGAAATCGTCGTTTAGTTGTCTTCGATATGGACTCGACTTTGATTCAAGCTGAAGTAATTGATGAGCTTGCGATCGAAGCGGGTGTTGGAGATCAAGTGGCTGAAATTACAGAATTTGCGATGCAGGGTAAACTTGATTTTAAAGAGAGCTTTGCTCGTCGAGTGGGTTTGCTTGAGGGTTTGAGCGAAGAAGTTCTCGAGAAAATCGCTGCACGTTTAAAATTGACCGAAGGTGCTGAAAAGCTAATTTCAACGCTTCGCAGTCTTGGATATAAAACCGCTATTTTGTCGGGCGGATTTACTTACTTTGCTAAAGGGCTTCAAGAAAAGCTTGGAATAGATTACGTCTATGCCAACAATCTTGAGATTGAAGATGGAAAAGTAACAGGCCGTGTCACGGGCAATGTGGTTGACGGTCAACGTAAAGCCGATTTGCTGGATGAGTTAGCTGAGAAAGAGGGTATTGGTCGTGCTCAGGTTATTGCGGTGGGAGATGGCGCAAATGATCTAGCAATGTTGAGTCGAGCCGGCTTAGGTGTTGCGTTTCATGCCAAACCTTTGGTGAAAGAGAGTGCCAAACACTCCATTTCAAATTTGGGCCTAGATGCCATTCTTTATTTGATTGGCTTCCGCGATCGCGAATCAGAAGCATAAAAGGATCGGGTCAGTTCTGTAGTCGCTGACCCTTATTTACTTATCCATTCGCGGCTTTTTTTCCAGCCTGTTTTAGTAGGGTGCAGTGCTTTTTACTTAGATCTAAAAAGCGAGGCGTTGGGCCCACATCTTGATACAAAGGGTCTCCTTGCTCGTCAATAGCGGCGACTTCTGTGCCTGCAATGTAAGGCATGGCGGTCTCTAGCTCTTGCAATGCAGAGGAGATGAGTTCGCAAAGAATTTCGTTTTTATTGCGTTTAGGGTACATCTCGGCGAGCGCTTCAATTTTAGCGGCATCTTCGATTGGAATACGGAACGAATATTCGTTCTCGGTCATGATTGCTTTTGCTTGTTTTTCCCATTGCGCTGTTAGTTCTTTAATTCTCATAATTGTATACACCTAATCGTTTTTCTAAAGACCCTGTCTCCGCAAGCAAGGTCTATTTTGTTCGTCATTACAATATTGAGTTTAGAACTCTGTAAGAGATTGCATGTCGTTGCTTTGTATGAAATTGTAAATATATTGGATAAATCCGTTGTAGAAACGAAGTTTCGTTGTTCTGTTCAGGAAGGGAGAATAGCTTGTCCGAATTACATCCGTTGTTACGTGAAAATGTTCGTTTGCTTGGTACGTTGCTAGGAGAGAATGTCAAAGAGCAGCATGGAGATGACTTATTCGAATTAGTGGAGAAGGTTCGCCGAGCCGCAAAGCTAGATCGAGATGTTGCAGCGGGAGATGCAAGCCCAGAGCTCGTGAGTTTGCTCTCTAATCTTAAAGATGAAGAACTTGTTCCTTTATCGCGTGCATTCAACCAGTTTTTAAACCTTTCTAATATTGCTGAGCAATATCACGGCGTTCGACGAAGTGATGAGCAAGCAATAGATGCCTCAGTGTTATTTGAAGAGCTATTTGACCATCTCGATGCGCATAACGTGCAGAAAGAGAGACTTGCCAGCCTGCTTGAGAGCTTATCAATTGAGTTTGTTCTGACGGCACATCCTACTGAAGTAGCGCGACGAACGCTGATCATGAAGTACGATGCTATTACCTCCGTGCTTCACAGCAAAGATCGCAGTGATCTCAATGAGAGAGAGCAGCAGCAAATTGATGATCGGCTTAATACCCTTGTTTGTGAGGCGTGGCATACGAACGAAATTCGTGAACAAAGACCAAGCTCGGTTGATGAAGCCCGTTGGGGTTTTGCTGTTGTCGAAAACAGTCTTTGGCAGGCTCTTCCCGAATTTCTTCGAGACTTTGATATGGCTTTATATGAGCGTTATCAAATACGTTTGCCTCTATCATCTAGGCCTATTCGGTTTGCTTCTTGGATGGGAGGCGATCGCGATGGAAACCCCAATGTCACTTCTACTGTAACAAAAGAAGTATTGGCTCTGAGTCGTTGGATGGCAGCGGATTTATATTTGAGGGACTTGGCTTCGTTGATGACGCATTTGTCGATGTGGGAAGCGAGCGCGGAGCTTGTCGAATTAGCAGAGCAGCTAGATTCAGGTTCGGGTCGCAATCAAAGCGAGCCTTATCGGATTGTGTTGTCTTCGTTGAGAAAACGCTTATCTAACACTCGTGATTGGGCGGCAGAGGTCGCGCGTGGTGATGTTTCAAATTTCTCCCAAGATCAACTTCTCTTGTCGACAAGTGAATTACTCGAGCCTTTATTGATTTGTTATCGATCATTGCATGAAAAAGGAATAGCGCGTGTGGCAGACGGTGCCTTACTTGATGTGATTCGCCGTGTTCAATGCTTCGGTTTAGAGCTGCTGAAATTAGACGTAAGACAAGACTCTGAGCGCCATGCTGATGCGATAAACGAGATCACGGAATTTTTGGGTATCGGCACCTATAACGATTGGAAAGAGGAAGAGAGACAAGCATTCTTGTTGAAAGAGTTGCAGGGCAAACGCCCTCTGATTGCAAAGGGCATGACTTGGAGCGAAGAGACTCAAGAGGTCTTCGATACTTGTGCAGTGATTGCTGGTGAGTCAGAGGAAGCGTTTGGGTCCTATGTAATCTCTATGGCATCTAAGCCTTCTGACATATTGGCCGTTATCTTATTGTTGCGCGAGCAAGGCATGAACCGAAAGATGCGTATTGTTCCTTTGTTCGAAACCTTGGATGACTTGAATAGCGCGTCAGAAAGCATTGATAGATTGTTGAGTGTGCCTTGGTATGCAGATTACTGTGATGGCTATCAGCAGGTGATGATTGGTTACTCTGATTCGGCTAAAGATGCAGGTCAATTAGCCGCGGGTTGGGCGCAATATCGAGCGCAAGAATCCTTAGTAAAAGTGGCAGCGAAACACGGCGTGAAGTTGAGCCTGTTCCACGGTAGGGGTGGAACGGTAGGTCGCGGTGGAGGTCCTGCTAACAAGGCGATTCTGTCTCAGCCTCCGGGATCTGTTGATGGGCGATTTAGGATTACAGAGCAGGGCGAGATGATTCGATTTAAATTTGGATCGCCCTCTCTTGCAAGTAAGAGTCTAGGGATATACGCGAGCGCTGTGATTGAAGCGAGCTTGTTGCCACCTCCTGAGCCCAAGCCGCAATGGCGCGAAGCCTTAGATGCTTTGACGGCCGTGTCTGTGAATTCGTATAGAGACGTGGTGCGCAATGAGCCTAATTTTGTTGAGTACTTTAGGAGTGTGACGCCTGAACAAGAGTTAGGAAAATTAGCACTTGGCAGCCGCCCTGCGCGAAGAAAAAGTGGAGGTGGCGTTGAAACATTGCGCGCCATCCCTTGGATATTTGCTTGGATGCAAATTCGCTTAATGTTGCCGGCATGGCTTGGTAGTGATGATGCCTTTGAACAGGCGTTAAATAATGACCAAGATGCACTGATGAAAGAGATGTCTGAGCAGTGGCCATTTTTCAGGGCGCAAGTGGATATGCTAGAGATGGTCTTGATTAAGGCTGATCCGCGTATCGCGCGATACTATGAGCAAATGCTCGTGGACGAGGACTTAAAGCCATTAGGAAAACGTTTAAGAGGTCGCTTCCGTAAAATGGTGAAGTTGGTTAATCAGCTCAAGGGGCAAAAAGATCTACTTGAAGATAGTCCCGAATTTGGTGAGTCGCTGCGTGTACGTGCAACCTACACAAATCCTCTTCATTATCTTCAAGCGGAATTATTGCACCGAAGTCGCGGTCAGTCTCATGCTTCTGAAGCGGAGGCACAACGAGTTGAGTCGGCCTTAAAAGTAACGATGGCGGGTATCGCGGCGGGGATCCGAAATACTGGGTAGGACATACAACGTTACATATTGCTACCTTGTGTAACCCGCATTTGTGACGCGGTACAAGTGCTCAATATCAGCTTCGCTAAGCTTGATCTATAAGCCTCAAATTGAGGCTTCAGATTTTTAGAGTAGTTTAGTTAGAGAGAAGTACCGTGCCACTTGCCAGTCGTTTAAGTAAATACATCGATGAAAATGCGATCCAGTGTCAACTTGTTCATCATGCCCGAGCAAGGGATTTGTCCCATGCTGTTTTGTTGGCAGGAGCTGTTGCAGAATGCACGGTTAGAACTCAGTTAATACTCGATCGAGATGGGCCTGCGGTTTTAATTATTCCTTTTCAAAGCCGACCTGATGTTGATGCAGTAAATCGTTTCTCAGGTCGACAATTTCAGATTATTGATGATGAGCAGGCTGGGAAATTGTTTGCTGACTGCGATCATGGGCATTTGCCACTTCTCGCGCAGTCTTATGGTTTAACGGTCTACGTTGATCACTCAGTATTCGAACTTGATGCTATTTTTGCTTCGAGCGGTTGTGCAAACACCTTGTTAAACTTGCCTCGCTTATCGATTCGAGCGGCATTTCACCAATGCAATAAAGGCGACTTTTCTGAAAGTCTAAGCGCGCCAGAGATAGTAGTTCATATCGAGAAAGGCTACTCGCTTGATGATGTGGCTAAAAAGCTAACAACACTTTATCGTCTGCCTCCGATGCCTGAAACCGCTGTGCGCGTCATGCATATTACGTCTGATCCTAATTCTAGTGTTCAGGAATTGGCCCAGCTTGTGGAGCAAGATCCAAGTTTATCTGCGCAAATTATGCGTTATGCAAGATCGGCATTGTTCAATTACCGTGGTAATTTGACTGATGTGAAAGAGGCGATCAATGCTGTCTTAGGTTTTGAACGCGTCGCTAAACTTTCCCTTGGCATTGCATCCGCTCGTGCTTTTACCTTACCTCTTGATGGTCCATTAGGGCTCAATGCATTATGGCGTCATGCTTTGCATTCTGCTGTGTTAACTCAAGCGCTCTCTGTCATGGTCAACCCTGATTTGGGTGTAGACGAGCACGAGGCATACTTGTCTGGTTTACTCCACAATTTTGGTCTACTGCTCATCGGGCAGCTCTTCCCGCCTGAGTATCGCATGCTCAATAAGCTTCGTGTCGCTGAGCCAGAGAGAACCATGCGTGATATTGAACAGCAAGTATTTGGAATGGGCGCAGCTCAAGAGTTTATCTCATTGGGGCATGGCTCCCTTGGTGCTATTTTATTGAAGCTTTGGGGCTTGCCAGAGTCCTGTATTAAAGTTGCTGCTATGCATCAATCTCCAAGTTACGAGGGTGAGCATCAGGAACTAGTGTCGCTAGTTCAGTTATCTAATTATCTGCTTTCTCTTCATGGTGTTGGTGATGAACCATGCTCGATAGATTTTGAAGGATGTTGCAGTGCTTTGGGTATCGACCCGGAACAAGCGCTTATCTTAGCCGATACAACGGTCGCGCAATGTGAATCTCTTGATGGTTTAGTGAACGAATTAGTCGCCTAAATCAGATTATTTTCAGGGTGAATACCTTTTATTCTCAGTGGCTTGGGGCACAAGACTTTGCCCCGCAATCTGATTGCCCTATAATGGCCGCCTTTCAGTGGTATCAATCGTAAAAATATAACAGGTTGAGTGCGGTTCACTCATGATTTAGCTAGCCGTGAGCTAGTGCCTGTATCTATACCCAAACCGTTTTTTCTATATTGTTGGAGTAATCTATGAAGGTTATTTTGCTCGGCGCACCAGGTGCCGGTAAAGGAACTCAAGCTCAATTCATTACTGAGAAGTATGACGTGCCTCAGATCTCAACGGGCGATATGCTTCGTGCAGCTGTTAAAGCGGGCACTCCACTAGGCTTGAAAGTGAAAGAAGTCATGGCGTCTGGTGGTCTAGTTTCTGATGAGACAATTATTGCTTTGATTGAAGAGCGTATCAAAGAAGACGATTGTGCAAATGGTTTCTTGTTCGATGGTTTCCCACGCACAATTCCTCAAGCAGAAGCGCTTAAAAAGCAGGGTATTGATATCGATGCCGTTGTTGAAATTGATGTAGCTGATGAAGAGATTGTTAGTCGTTTGAGCGGTCGTCGCGTTCACGAGGCGAGTGGTCGTGTCTATCACGTTAAGTACAATCCGCCTGCAACTGAAGGTAAGGATGACATTACTGGTGATGCGCTTGTTCAGCGTGAAGATGACAAAGAGGAGACTGTACGTAAGCGTCTAGATGTTTATCACTCACAAACAGCTCCACTTGTTGAGTACTACTCTGCGTGGGCTGAGTCAGGTGAAGCAGCTGCGCCAAATTACGTTCGTGTAGATGGCGTTGGTGAGATGTCTAAGATCCGTGATCAGATTGTTGCTGGGTTAGACGCATAAGCGAATAATCTTTGAAAGAAAGGCAGCTCCTTGAGCTGCCTTTTTTATTGCTTGGCGTTTATCATATGTTTTTAAATTTTTGTTTGGCAGGTAAGAATGACAGCAATCCTAGCTGTAGATACATCTTCTAAATTGTGTTCAGTGACTTTGTTACTGAAAGGTGAGTGCGGTACTGAGCTTTTTTCTAAAACGCTAGAAGCCGCAAGAAGTCATGTGCAGCATGTTCTTCCTATGGTGAAGGTGCTTTTGGAGGAGGCGGGGCTTAAGTTGGAGGATGTCGATGCACTTGCGTTTGGCCAAGGCCCCGGTTCGTTTACCGGGCTTCGTATTGCTACAGGTTTTGTTCAAGGTATTGCATTCGGTAAGGATATTCCTGTTGTAGGCGTCTCTAACTTGAGGGCGCTTGCGCATCATGTTTTGCAGAATGAGTCTGAGCAGAACGAGTGCTTCGTTTTAATTGACGCCAGAATGGATGAAATTTATTGGTCTGTTTATGAGCGAGATATCGAAGGGTTCCCCAAAGAGCAGTTGCCTGAATCTGTCGACAAGCCAGAACGTGTCGCGGATGCGTTGAAAGATCATACAAACATGCCTGTTTTTGGCAGCGGTCTAGCTTATAAGGATCGAATTTCTTTGATCAGTAATTGGTCTGAATGTGAGGCTGTGCTCGAGCATCCAAGTCGTGCTATCGCAGAGTTGGCCTTGATTGATTTTGAACAAGGCAAAGCTGTGTCGGCCGAGCAAGCAGCGCCCGTTTATATCCGTGATCAAGTTGCTTGGAAGAAACTTCCTGGAAGAGAATAAATAAAAAGGACGAATAATGGGCTGGTTAGAAGCCTTTGTGCTTGCTCTGATTCAAGGGCTCACTGAATTTTTGCCGATTTCAAGCTCGGCGCATTTGATCCTCCCGTCTCAATTACTGGGTTGGGAAGACCAAGGGCTAGCATTTGATGTCGCGGTGCATGTTGGCAGCTTGCTTGCCATTGTTGGATATTTTCGTAAAGAGCTTATCGAGCTTGCTCAAGCTTGGTTATCTTCGATTTTTCGTCCCGGTTCGGAGTTTTCTGCTTTAGCTGAAACAAAGCAGCAAGCGCGCTTGGCCTGGTTGATTATTCTTGCAACGATACCTGCCGGGCTTGCGGGTGTTCTTCTCAACGACTTCGTGTCTGAGCATCTTCGTTCTACACTTGTTATTGCTAGTACCACTATATTCTTTGGCATCTTATTGTGGGTTTCTGATCATCGCGGTGCAAGACGTTTGTCTGTGACTGATGTAAACGTCAAAACGGCATTGCTTATTGGGTGTTCGCAAGCCCTTGCATTGATTCCTGGTACTTCGCGATCTGGTATTACAATGACTGCAGCGCTATTGCTAGGCTTAACGCGTGATGCTGCTGCTCGTTTTTCATTCTTGCTCTCTGTCCCATTGATTGCTGCAGCTGGATTGCTGAAGACTAAAGAGTTGTTAGAAACAGGGCATGATGCCCAATTGCAGTTGATTGCTTTTGCAACCTTTGTTTCTTTTATAAGTGCTTATCTGTGTATTCATTTCTTCTTAAAGTTGCTAGAGAAGATAGGGTTTTTGCCTTTTGTTATCTATCGTCTGGCCTTGGGATTTGTTCTTTTTGTACTAGTATTTGTCGCCTAGTGTGTTTTTGCATTACACTTCAGCAACCTCAATAAATATGTGATATTCGATGCAAGTCGGCAACCCTTCAATTAATCTTACGTCGCTGCAGCCTGGTGCCACTGAAAAGAGGCAAGACCAAAAGCAAGCCCAACAGGTGTTAGAAGCGCCTATGGCCGATGCGCGCGTCGTCGCATCCCCAGAAGTATTGCGTGAAGCCGAGTTGAGACAAGTAGAGCGTTTAGAGCAGTTGCAACGAAGCGAAAATCTCACAGGGCGTAACAAACAAGCGCTACAGGAATACTTCGCAACAGAGCAGGCCGGACAGTCATATCAGGGCGGCGAATTGCTCGGTATTGATATCTACGTTTAATTTGTATGCTGTCTACAAACTCTTCTGTGCCAGCCTTAGCGGTTGGAGTTTCTGATCACACTTCTCCGTTTGCAGACTCTGCTCAGTCTTTTTCTCAATCCCATCAATTGGAACTTTTCATAGGCCCTTTGTTAGATCAGGCAAAATACGTTCTTTATTTTGATGAGAATGGCCCGAAGCTATATCAAACGGGAAAAGGCGCTCCCGGTCCGATTTCAGCTTCTTTTTTAAGTGGTAAGAATGCGCATCGTATGCGCCACGGCGGAGGAAAGGGGCAGTTAGTGGCAAAAGCTGTTGGCCTAAACAAGGGCGTCTATCCACATGTGTTAGATGCAACAGCAGGTTTGGGGCGAGATGCGTTTGTTTTAGCTACCTTAGGGTGCAAGGTCGATATGTACGAACGAGTGCCTGTTGTTGAGTTTCTGTTGCAGCACGCTTTAGAAGAAGCGCAGTCGTTTAATGATATGGAGATTGCAAAGATTGCTCAGCGTATGACGCTTCAATACGGTGATGCGATCACTAAGCTAGAGAGCTCTTCTGAGCCAGTTGCTGACGTTATTTATCTTGATCCGATGTATCCAACCCAAGAGAAGTCGGCAGCTGTTAAAAAGGAAATGCGAGCCTTTCATGATTTAGTGGGCGAGAACTTAGATGATCATCGTTTGTTGTCCGCGGCATTAGACAATGCGCGATATCGTGTCGTTGTGAAACGCCCTAGGAAAGGTAAAGAAATTGCCGGGCAAAAACCTTCTTTGAAACTAGAAGGGAAAAGCTCTCGCTACGATATATATACGATCAAAAGCTTATCCGAGTTGTAAGGGGCAAGGGCTAAGGGCTGTTAGCCCCTAGATGCCTGAGTCTAGCGACCAGATGTAACCTGCAGAATGGCTTGTCTAAGATTGCCATTTAATACAAACGTAGAGTCTTCCGCGGCTTTGTTTATCAACTCGCTGTAATTTAGTTTGCCTGTTTCGTTCTCTTCCAGAATGCCTTTCTCTTTCAATATAGAAATGAAGTTTCTGAATAAGGTTTTATCGAAGAACTCAGGAGCGTTCAGGCCAAATAGGATAGACATTCTTTCTGCCATTAGCGTACTAAGCTTCTCGAGCTCTTCAGCGTTCATTGAGCCACTTTCTTTGCGTGTCAGAATAGCAATCACAATATAGTAGCGTTCAAGGGTCGGCATGATGAAGCTCGCTAGAGTCGTTAGTTTTACGAACTCGTTACTGCCGGTATTTGGCCTGTGAACTTCATCGTCCTTAAGTGTTAATAAACCCTTCTCTGCTAGGAGTTTCAACCAAGCTTCAAATTCTTTGTCGACTTCAGCGCTTTCCCACTGAATAAATAATTCAGCACGGATATAAGAGTAAACGGAACGGAAGATCCGATGTACTTCGGCTCTGCTCATTGCAGGGTTGTTTTGCGTAATGCAGGCGATTAACGCCGGAATAGCAAAGAGATGTAGTGTGTTATTGCGGTTATAGGTGAGCAAAACGGCGTTGCGATCATTCAATGAAATGATGTCGCCTAGTTCATTGCTTTGACGGCTTAGTAAGCCCATATCTTCTGTGTATTCGATCCATTCTTCTCCAGTACCTTCGGGGAAGGTAATATATGGAGAGTATGTTTGCTCTTTAAGTAGTGCTGCGAAAAATGAAGTTAAGTCTGCTAGTTTGTTGGCGTCCATGGCTTGTCGCTGTGTCGATAGCAATACTGTGGCTGTCAACGTGACCGGGTTAACCGCGGCTGATGCGTTGATGCGTGTTGCGATTTCTTTTGATAGGCCACCTACGACATCGTTAAACCAATCAGGTTTTTGATCGTTAATATTCTCAATGCTCTTAATATCATCTTTCCAAGATGACTGATTTTGATCTAGGTAGTTCTCTAAAATAATTGGCTCGCCAAAATTCAGAGCAACTTTACCGAATGATTTTCGTAAGTTCTTGAGAGATTTAAATAGACCGAATACAGATTCTTTTTGCTTTTCCTTGCCACGAAGTTCGCCCATATACGTACTGCCTTCGAGTACTTTCTCGTAGCCAAAATAAACGGGAATGAAAGCAATGGGTTTTTGCTGGTCTTTCAAGTAGCTAGCAACCGTCATAGCGACCATGCCAGCTTTAGGCTGCAGCGTTCGTCCAGTTCGGCTTCGACCACCTTCTACGAAATACTCTATTGAGTAGCCGCGTTTGAACATAATATGTATGTACTCGGCAAATACTGCTGCATAGAGCTTATTGCCTTTAAAGCTTCTGCGCATAAAGAACGCGCCGCCGCGACGAAGGATGCTGCCAACAACAGGAAGGTTTAGATTGATACCCGCAGCAATGTGGGGAACCATAATACCTTCTCGGAACAACAAAGAAGAAAGAAGTAGGTAGTCAATGTGGCTTCGATGGCAGGGTACATAGACAACGGCATGGTCTTTAGTGACTTCTTTTACTGCTTCGACATTTGAGGCGTAAATACCGTTATAGATTTTGTTCCATAAGCGATTAAGAACTCGTTCTAGAAAGTGGATAGTAGAAATCTGCAAGCTCGCGGCAATTTCATCACCATATTTTAAAGCTTGTTGTTTGAGTTCTTGTTTTGGTTTGCCTGATGCTTCGGACTCTTTTGCTATCGCATCGCGAACGGTCGGAGTGTCCACGATTGTTTGAACGAGCGTTTGGCGGTGACTAAGGTTAGGCCCAATAACCGTTTGACGAACGCGTCTGAAATGCACACGTAATATACGTGCGGCCATGCGCTGAGTTCGTTTTGCATCTTTCTCACTGTCGCCATTAAGCTCTTGCAATGAGATAGGTTTGCTAAATTGCACGTAAGTGCGGCGACCATGAAGAAGAATGATAAACAACTGACGAAGAGGGCTCGCAACGGACCAGTTGTCAGTCAAAAGCAATTGAAGCCACGAGCGCTCACGTGTTGGCGCACGGCCCCAGAAAATTGATACAGGTACAATTTGAACGTCGCTATCATCATCGTCTGCAACGTGCTGTGCTAATTGTTTTAGGCGGCCTGTTACGGTTGGACGTTGTTTGCGTTTGAAAAGTCGGCCCAAAGGCTCGTAAAGAAAGAAGAATGAGCGACGCACGTCTGAGTTGCCGAGTGCGAGCTTAGTTTGTGATGAGGGAAGCTTTTGTCTAATCGTTGATTCTTCGAGTACTAGGCGTCCCGAAAATGTGCGGTATTGCAGAACATAAATGACTGGCTTATCTGGGTCTAGTTCTAACTCATCGGCCTCTGCGCCTTTGATATCAACGCGTACCCACAAAAAAAGAATTTTTCTGAAAAACGTAAAGAGAAGGGTAGAAAGTTTGAAAAAACGACTCATACGGATCTTCATCCATTAAAAAAGTAGCGCATAGTGTAAGGCTTGGTTTTGTCTGGCGTAAAGCTTAAATGTTAGTGAATTACTTTGAATAAATATTACAAACATGACCATGTAGAAATGTTGGCAGTGATAGCTTGAAGTGCCCTTCGTCGACTCTATATCCTTGCGTGTGGCTCATAGAATCGTTCAGAGCCTTCTTTCATAATTAATGATCCAGTTAGAGACGAATAACAACATGATTACGGTTGATAAACTCACTAAGCAATTTGGTGATTTTTTTGCGGTAAATGGACTGACATTTACCGTTGAACCAGGTGAAATACTCGGTTTTCTTGGCCCTAATGGCGCAGGTAAATCGACAACGATGAAAATGCTGACGGGGTTTTTACAACCCAGCTCAGGCTCTGTATCGGTAATGGGGTTTGATGTGTTGAAGACGCCCGTCGAGGCCAAGCGTTTGATTGGCTATCTCCCTGAGGGTGCGCCGGCTTATGCTGATATGACTGTTCTTGATTCCTTGAGATTTGTCGGGAAAGTTAGAGGTTTTTCTGGGTCTGATCTCAATACGCGTATTCAAGAAACTGTTGATAAAGTCGCTCTGAATAGTGTGCTGAATAAACGTGTTGAAACTCTTTCCAAAGGTTTTCAACGTCGCTTAGGTTTGGCGCAAGCGATTCTTCATGATCCTCAGGTTTTGATTTTAGATGAGCCTACAGATGGTCTTGATCCGAACCAAAAGCATCAAGTGCGAGAGCTCATACAGAACTTATCTAAAGATAAAATTGTCATCGTTTCCACGCATATTCTTGAAGAGGTGAGCGCGGTTTGTACGCGTGCAATGATTCTCTCTGATGGGGCAATTAAGTTTGATGGCAGGCCTGAGGACTTGGCGGCCAAATCGGTTTATCACAATAGTATTCATGTGCACGTTGCTGAAAGACATTCGGAACTTAAAGCTAAGTTGATTCAATTGCCTCGCGTTTCAAAGGTGAACGAACTTTCTGAAGGTGCGTTACAGGTGCTGTCTGAAAATAAAGATTCAATATTGTCGGACGTGAATGCCGTCTTGCATAGCGGTTCTTACCAGATCGATGAGCTGCATGTTGAGCAAGGCAAGCTAGATGATGTGTTTCGTGCAATGACTTCAAAGGAGGTGAACTCATGAACGCCTTAAAAGTAGTGTTAGGGCGTGAATTGTCGAGTTATTTTGCAACGCCGGTAGCCTACATATTTCTCGTTATCTTTTTAATGTTGTCGGGTGTATTTACTTTTTACATTGGTCAATTCTTTGAGCGCGGCCAGGCAGACTTGGTCGCTTTCTTTAACTTTGTGCCTTGGTTGTATTTGGTTCTTATTCCCGCTGTCACCATGCGCTTATGGTCTGAAGAACGACGTAGCGGAACAATTGAATTGTTGATGACCTTGCCGCTTGCTACGTGGCAAGTTGTTCTAGGTAAATTTCTCGCAGCTTGGCTGTTTGTTGGTCTAGCACTGGTGCTAACTTTTCCTCTTTGGATTACGGTTAACTATCTTGGGAGCCCAGATAATGGTGTCATTCTTGGTGCCTATATTGGTGCTTGGCTTATGTCGGGTGGCTTTTTAGCTGTGGGCTCATGTCTTTCAGCGCTTAGCAAGAATCAAATTGTCGCCTTTATTCTCACACTTGTAGTGAGCTTTGTTCTCGTTGTGACTGGATTTCCAATCGTGCAAGACGCTTTTTCAGGTTGGGCACCGTTATGGCTAATTGATGCGGTGGCGAACTTGAGCTTTCTAACCCACTTTACCGCGATCTCTCGTGGCGTAATTGACGTCAGAGATCTTGTGTATTTTGCTGCCATGATAGGTATATGGCTATACGCAACATCACTCGTTGTTGACTTGAAGAAAGCAGATTAAGGAGGCCGCCATGAATAGTTCAATTATTTTAAAACTCGTTTCTGCGTTCGTAGCGCTCTTCTTAATCATTCTTTTGTCTTCTAATTTGCTCAGTGGTGTGCGACTTGATTTGTCAGAGGGAGGTTTGTATTCCTTATCTGACGGCACAGAGTCAATACTCGAAAACCTAGAGTCTGATGTGACGATCGATTACTACTTTTCTGAGCAAGCTACATCTCAATTACCAGCGCTAAGAACCTATGCTAAGCGTGTTGAAGAGTTGTTGACTGAATACGAGTCAAAGAGCAACGGAAAGCTAAGTATTAACAAGATTGATCTCGCGCCATTTTCCGAACAAGAGGATGAGGCGGCTTTAGCCGGTTTGCAAAGCGTTCCGGGTGGCGCACGTGGCGATGAAATTTACTTTGGCTTAGTCGCTAAAAACGCCGCGGGTCGAGAAGAAGTGGTTCCGTTTATCCAACCTGATAAAGAGGCATTCCTTGAGTACGACCTAACGCGTCTAATTTCCGCTTTATCACGCGAAACTTTACCCAAGATCGGCATTTATTCGGGGGCTGATATTCGTGGTGGGTTTGATGTAATGTCCCGTCAACAAACGCCTGAGTGGGCTGCATTGCAGTTCATCAATGATAATTTCGATCTGGAGTGGATTGAGGATGATGCCGACGCGATCGAAGGTGTTGATATGCTGCTGCTTATCGCTCCCCAAGATTTATCCCAACGCTTGCAGCTAGCGATTGATCAATATGCTTTGTCTGGTGGTAAGGTGATGGTTTTTGTTGACCCTTACATTGAAACAATGGCGATGATGAACGGAATGGCAACTGTTCAGAGCTCCAATATTTCAGCCTTGTTCGAGTCATGGGGCGTTGCATTTGATGAATCACAATTTATCACTGATTTCGAAAACTCAATGGTCGTGTCGCTAGGGCAAGGTGGCCAGCCAACTCGACATTTAGGGCTTTTGAGCCTTGGTCCTAATGCACTATCGCAAGATGATGTTGTTATGTTTGGGCTGGAAAGTATTAATCTTTCTTCAGTCGGTGCGATGAGTGCGGCGGAAGGTGCGAGTACGGTGTTTACTCCTGTTATTCAAAGTTCTGCACAAAGTGCTTTGGCAGATGTGAATGTGTTGACGACCTTGAATGATCCTTCGACCTTGATGAATGACTTTGTTCCGACTGAACAGCGCTATACCATCGCAGCAAGAGTAGGTGGTCCTGCAGAATCTGCATTTCCTGATGGGATTACTGTTTCTGAAGAGTTGGCCGATGGAGAGGGTAGCGTAGACCTTAAGTTAGAGCCATCTGTACTGAGTTCTGAAAATGTCAATATCATGATTGTCGCAGATAGTGATGTGCTCAGTGATCGCTTATGGGTGCAAGTGCAGAATTTCTTTGGACAACAAATTATTAGCCCTTGGGCTGACAATGGTAGCTTGCTGTTGAATTCAGTCGAGAACTTGTCGGGCCAGTCAGAGCTGATTTCTATTCGGGGTCAAGGTCGATATAGCCGTCCGTTTGAGCGCGTTGAGGCCTTGCAACGAGATGCTGAAGAGCGATTCTTGGCGCAACAAGAAGCCTTAGAGGCGCAATTAATTGCTACGGAAGAGCAAATGTTTGAGCTTGAGCAAATGCGTGATGGCGGTGACGTGGTGTCTCTGACAGAAGAGCAGAATAAAGCTTTACTTCGCTTCCAAGAAGAGAAGTTAAAAATTCGCAAGCAGCTGCGAGACGTTCAACATCAGCTAGATCAAGATATTGATGCGCTAGGTACAAAATTGAAGTTAATTAACATCTTCTTAGTACCTGTATTGATCTGCTTTTTTGCTTTAATGCTAGGCTTTCGTCAGCGTCGAATTGCAAATGCTTAAGGATTAATGTGGCGAATATACTAGTTCTAGATTCTGGGGTAGGAGGGCTGTCGATATGCCAAGCTCTTCTGTCTCAACTAGAGGGTGTTCAGATTAGATATGTCGCTGATGACGCCTGCTTTCCCTATGGGGTTAAAGGCGAGGCCTTTTTAATTGAGCGTTTGTCGCAGTTAATAAAGTTCAGTGAGCAACGTTTCGAATTTGATTTGATCGTTATTGCCTGTAACACCGCAAGCACGCTGGTGCTTCCAGCTTTACGGTCTTTGGTTAAAATTCCTGTGATCGGTGTCGTGCCAGCCATTAAGCCGGCGTCGGCCCTAACTCAAACAAAAAAAATTGCATTACTCGCAACGCCAGGCACTGTTTCCCGTCCTTACACTCAACAGTTAATAGATGACTTTGCGAGCGATTGTGAAGTTGTCCGTGTCGGTTCCAGAGTTCTTGTGGATCAGGCAGAGCGCTTGTTGAACGGATTGGTCTTGGATATCGATGCAATAGAACGAGAGTTAAAAGAAATCATTGCGGATGATCAGGTTGATACTGTAGTTCTGGGTTGTACGCACTTTCCTTTATTAAAGGATGTGATAGCCCGGTTTTTGCCAGGAAAGGGCTTTGTCGATTCAGCGCAAGCAATTGCGCGTAGGGCTGAGTCTTTGTTGGTTGATTTGCCACATAAGGCATCAAATGACGATAAGCACTTTGTTATGTTCACGGGTGCAGTACCAGAAAATAAGGTGTTTGAATCTTCCTTAAAGAGACTCGGAATGAGCCATGCTGTTTTGAGTAAGTTTGATATTTAGAGCGGGACATCGAAAACAAAAAGCGGCTATTGAGCCGCTTTTTTGTTTGTAAGGTGAATGCTTAAAGCTCTAGGCAATTTTCGCGTGAGGGCTCTCGAGTCGACTAAGTATCACTTCAGCAGGTTCTGCTCTTCCGAAATAGAAACCTTGAAGTTCTTGGCAACCTAAATCTTTCAAATATTGAAGTTGTACTTCGGTTTCTACGCCTTCAGCGACGATATTGAGCTTCAAGCCGTGAGCCATATTGATGATGGCGTTAACAATACAGGCATCGCCCATTGTCTCTTCAATGTCTTTTACAAAGCTTTGATCAACCTTAAGTGTGTGGATTGGCAACTTACGCAAGTAATTGAGGGATGAATATCCAGTGCCAAAGTCATCGATCGCAATGGTTACTCCGTGCTCAGATAAGCGATTGAGCTTTTTGGTCATCTGATCAAGGTCATTCATGATCGCGTTTTCGGTAATCTCAACTTCTAGGTTTGTTGCAGGGAAGTTGTTTCTTTCAAGTGTCTCGAGCAAATGATCTACAAATCGCGGGTGCTCGACCTGCAAGGGTGAGAAGTTAACCGAAAGGCGAATGTTTGGGTGTCCGTTATTGATCCAGCCTTGTACTTCTTGGCATGCAGAATTTAATACCCACTCACTAATGTCCGTGAGTAGCTTTGTTTCTTCTGCCAAAGGCAAGAACTCACCCGGGAATACCAAACCGCGAGTAGGGTGTTGCCAGCGCACTAGCGCTTCTACACCAATAACATCGTTCGTTTTTGCATTAATCTGTGGTTGGTAGAATACCTTGAATTCGTTGTTTTCTAATGCTCTGCGAATCTCTCGTTCGAGCTTAATGCGGTTTGAATCAGCTACTTCCATTGAAGGGCTAAAGAACTGGTAACCGTCTTTCCCGCGCGATTTCACGTGGTACATCGCTACATCGGCATTTTGAATCAATTGATCTACTGTGTCGCCAGCTGTCGGGAACATAGAAATGCCGATACTAACGCCAACGAATACTTCGTGTTCGCCCAGAATAAATGGTTCTTTAAGGGTGTTAATGACTTTCTTAGCGATAATGCGAGCATCTTCAGCGCTATTAATATTTGGTAGTAATAGCGTAAATTCGTCTCCGCCAAACCGTGAAAGGGTGTCGCATTTACGAATAACGTTATCCAGTCGCATTGCTACGGCTTGCAGTAGACGGTCACCCATTGCATGGCCGAGCGAGTCATTAATCACTTTGAATCGATCAAGATCGAGGAACATGACCGCTACTTGGTTGTCATTGCGTTTGGCTTGCGCCATGGCAAGGTTGAGTCGATCTTTAAATAGTGAGCGATTTGGTAAGCGTGTTAGCAGGTCATGATATGCCTGAAAGTTAATAAATTCTTCGGCTTCTTTTCTTTCTGTTATGTCGCGCGCCGTGCCATAAGTGCCGACAACCTGCAGAGACTCTTCGCCATTGATTTTCACTTTTCTCTCAATAGGGAAGAAGGTAATTTCAAAGTGACGTGAAGCGTGCTCGTTCTTTTTCACTTTCAGGCGAAGTTCAGAACTCCAAGCGCCATCTCTTTTTTTGCCGTGTTCCGTGAAGATGTAGTTGGCTCGGTCGATATCTTCGGCTTCAATAATAGTTTCGTAGCTTTTGCCCAATAAATCCTGTTTGCTGTAGCCAAGCAGTGTTTCAACTTTGCGGTTAAGGAAGGTGAAACGACCTTGGCGATCAAGCATAAATACAACGTCAGGTGAGCTATTGACGATGTAACGATGCAATTCTTCTGACTTTTGCAAGCGTGCCTGCATTTGGTGGTGAGCTTTCTCAAGCATAACTTTTTGCAGGCAATTTCGTGTTGTATTGATCAGTTCTGCAGAATCGTAAGGCTTGCGGAGGTAGTCATATGCGCCGCGGCGGAGGGCTTTACTGACGGCTGTGAATGACGATTCGCCACTAACGACGATAATGGCTGGATCCATGTTGTTTTCAGCAACAAAATCCATGACCTGATGACCGTCAATGTCGGGCATGTTTAAGTCGAGCAACACTAAGTCGAAGCTATCTTGTTTCAAGGCTTCGCATGCATTTAAGCCGCCCAAGGCTGTCGTGACATCAAAGCCTTGTGCAACGAGGAGTGCCTCCAAGCTTGTTAGCAGACGATACTCATCATCTACTACAAGTATTTTTGCCTGTTCAATATCCAGGTTTGCCACCTGTTTCGACTTTATGATTTTCATTCTAGTTGTTAACCGCTCGCACTATAGTAGTTTGTAAAGTGGAACTATCCAGTTCTACCGCTTCCTATTTAAGCGGTTTGAATTTATTTATTGCTCTGGTAGCAATATTTGAAACTGGGTGCCCTTGCCATCACTTCTACATGTGATTGTTCCTCGCGCTTCCGTTACGAGGTTTTTCGTAATGCTCAACCCTAAACCTGAGTGGCCTGCTCCTTTGGTAGTCGAAACTGGCGTAAATAAGTTCTTTTGTATTTCTTCTGGAATACCTGGACCATTGTCAGTGATTTTTATTTCACAAAAGCTATGGCCGTTGACGTTGATGCTGCTTTTTGTGGCAATACTGATTTTACCACCCTCAGGCATTGCTTCGACGGCATTCTTCATAAGGTTAGTTAATATTTGCCGCAGACTGCCAGGGCTGATGTCGACTGGGCGTAGGCTACTATCTGGCAGGTATTCGCTGTCGATACTCTTGGCCAAGAATAGTGAACTTTTGTACAGGGTTAGAAGGTTTTTGATTTCTAAGTTGATGTCAGCGTCGCCTTCATCGTGCGTAATATCTTGCTGCAGATCCCTTAATCGAAAGATTATCTGGCTTGCGCGCTCTAGCTCTTCTTTAAGAACTTGTAGTTCTTCTTGTACTTCGTCTTCTTCGCTGAGTTTCAGGGAAAGGCTGCTCAAATAGTTATTGATGATGCTAAGAGGGTTGTTCGCCTCATGTGCAATCTCGCGAACCTTTGCGTTTAATGAGTTGATTTCAGAATCAGTGTTTTCTGCGCAGTGGGCTTGTTCTATATCTATGCATTGGCGCTTAAATTGGCTGATCAGAATGCTTAAGAAATTAGGATGAAGTCTTTCCTTATTTGAATGCAATGTTGTAGCGATGACTGCGATGATGCGCTCCCCATCGAGTAGAGGAAGACAGAGCATGTGCTGTGCATCGAGCAACCGGAGAATTTGTTGGTTAGCAACAAAGGCAGAGTCATCATCGATTGAGCTGAGCACTTCATTTCTCAGTGCAGATTTCGCCGCAAGACTACTGCCCTCATTTAGAGGGAAACAAAGTGGTGCTTCGTAGCTGTCTTCGATAAGAACAAGTTCGTTGTCTTCGTTCCAAAATAGTGCCGTTTGGCGAGTGCCAAGCAGTAGTGACAGAGAGTGCTGAATTTGGGTTGCGAGTTCTATTTTTGTCTTGGCTTTTGAAACAAGATCCCGAGAAATGTTTTGAAGATTTTGGTCTCTAATGGCTCGTGCTAGAGATATATGTGCTTCTTGATCATCTTGTTTGTCGAGTTGCACGCCCATGCTCTCAGCTACTTGGATAACTTCTTCATCTATTTTTCGACAGATTTCAGAGATGAGGGATGGGTTGAGTTCAAATAAGCTGTTCGTCGTTTCAACACTCTGCTGCATGCTCTGTTGCGCATCATTGCTAAGAGCGCTTGCAGCATACAATATTTTGACCAAATGCTGAGCGCCCAGAATGTCGACTGTGTTTGCGTGATGATAACGAATCGCATCGATTGCATAAGGGCTTAGCCCCCATTCGTTTGCGAGTTGTGCACCAAGTTCTGCGTGATCAATACCGAATGTACCCAACTCATGCTTTAAGCGTTTATCTTCGTCGGGCTGCTCTTCTCTCAGAGTTAAATATTCTTTGTTGAAGTTTCTTGAGAGTACGAGTTCTCCAATGTTGTGTAATAAGCCGGTCAAGTAGGCTTCTTCTGGTTTAGGGTAGCTTGTGAGTATGGCGAGAGATTTGGCGAGTAATGCGCAGCTCAAAGACCGTCGCCAGAACTCTTTTAAAAACTCATGATTTCCGTGGCTTAAACCTGAAAAAAACTGGTGGATAGACGCCGTGATTACAATCGTTCGAATGGTGTCGATGCCAAGTACTAGCAAAGCACGATCTAAAGAACGAATAGGGGTGCCGCGGTTATACAAAGTTGAATTGGCCATTGCCACAACGCGTGCAGAGATGCTCGCATCACGTGCGATGATTTCTGCAAGCGACTGAAAACTTGAATCATGGTTTTGGCAGCTATCCAATACGTCAGCCAAGATGCTAGGCAGAGTAGGTAGTTTGCTGACTTCAAGTTCTTTTAAAATGTTTTGTGAATTGACTGGCATGTTCGCAAAAAAATAGGATTTATAGCTTTTTTTTAAGCTTAGACAATATTCTTTAAAAATTAAAAGTTTGCGCGTTCTTTTTTATGTGATGCTTGAATTTTCTGGTCGTATTGTGAGCAAAGCTCGCGCGTTTTGTGGCTTGTCAATCCTTTTTATGATTCCGCAAACCCTTTAGAATTACTGAAATACAACGATAAAAGCACAACCGATAGGCCATATTGCCTAGTTCGCGTTTGAGCTTGAAACAACGAAAAGCGAGCCCGATGAACGTCATTAACTTGAATAAGTCAAAGTCTCAAAAACCAATGCCTCGTGTTCTCGCGATTACCGGCGGTAAAGGAGGTGTTGGTAAAACAAGCGTTTCTGTAAATTTAGCCATCGCGCTCGCGAAGAATGGCTCGAAAGTATGCTTGTTTGACGCAGACACTGGGCTAGCCAATATCAACGTGATGTTGGGTCTCCATCCTGCTTATACGCTTGAGCATTTGTTTACCGGCGAAAAAGAGATTCAAGATATTGTTCTTGAAGGTCCCGAGGGTATTCATATCATTCCTGGTGCCTCAGGCTTCGCTCAATGTGTTGAGCTAGATCTGCAACAGCAATCTCGTCTTGTTGATTCAATTAGCACCCTAGAACCTAATTACGATTATCTGCTGGTTGATACGGCAGCGGGTATTTCTCCCACAGTGCTGCATTTTGTTGCAGCATCGCAGGTTGCAGCAGTCGTTATTACTCCAGAGCCTACTTCGTTAACGGACGCGTTCTCTTTGCTCAAAGTGTTGCGTCGTCGTGGATACCGTCGCAAAGTCGAAGTCATCGTAAATATGGCAACGAATGCGCGACAAGCTGAAAAAGTGTATCGACGTTTCGAGGCTGCGGTTAAGAAGTATTTGGGTTTACGTACAGAGCAGCTAGGGGCTTTGTGGATGGACGAAAGCATGCGTAGTGCGGTCGCGTTGCAGCGTCCTGTCGCGCTCTTCCAGAAAGAAGACCCATCAGCACGCGGTTTTTATCGCTTGGCGGAACGCGTTGATGACTTATTTAACGCCCCCAAAGTACCGAAACTCGCATTTAGTAGTTATTGGAAAAAGCTTGTAGATCGTTCTCAAGAGCTTGCTAGAAAGAAAGTCGAAGAAGCTGCACAAACCAATACGTATACTGCGCATCCAGAGCCTCCTGTTTCTAGTCCTGACGTTTCTCGTCCTGATGGTATGCGTGTCCGAGAAGACAAGCCTGCCATGGTTGTGGATTTGAATTCTGGCTCCTACAAAGAGTCATTGAGCCAAGTTCAAGAACAGATCAAAAAACAAAAACAGACAATCGCTGCAGAAGCCGCTGAGCCTGACAGTCAGGAATTACTCTCTGATCAGTCTGAAAATGCGTGGGTTGATCTGCGTATTCGCATGAACCGTTTCTTTACCGATCCAAATACAACGCCTGAGCAAGTCACGACACTTATTTCTAGTTGTATTTATGCCTACGGAGATCGGTTAGGTGATTCTGCAATCGATCTATTGCATGGCTTGTTAAGCACGTTAACGCCTAGCTCTATCAATGAAGAGCATCGTCTTTTGTTGCTCGCAGAATATGAGCGTCTTGAATTGGCGAAGCCAACCGGCATGCCAGCGCCATCAGCCAGTTCAGTAGAGGCTTTGGATCGTGAGGAAATTCGTGTTGATGAACCTTCCGAGCAGAGTGTTTACGATGAGAAAGGTTTTGGTTCTCAGAGTAAGTTGGCTGAGCAAATTCGTAGCTCATCTAATACCGTCCCTCTTGAAACGTTACTCGAGTCTATAAAATACGCCTCATTGGTTGACTCGCCTCAGGACTGAGCGTAGCTTTTTGATGCTGAAATTATCTAGGCATCATTTGTAGCAAAAGCTGCGACTTAGTCCGTGCTAAGTTCTTATAAATGTTGCCCAGCTGCCTAACAAAAATAAGAGGAAGCGCCATGACAGAGCAACATATTTATCCTGTTTCTCCTGAACTTGAAGAATTTTCAACGCTTAACAAAGACCAATATTTAGAGCTATATAAGGCATCTATTGATGACCCAGAGAGTTTCTGGGCAGAGCAAGCCAAAAGAATCGATTGGTTTAAGCCGTTTACCAAAGTCAAAGACGTATCTTATGCATCGAAAGATTTGCATATTCGTTGGTTTGAAGACGGTATCTTGAACGCGTCCTACAATTGTTTAGACCGTCACTTGGCTGATAAGGGCGATCAAACTGCGATTATCTATGAAGGTGATGATCCTTCCCAATCTGAACATATCTCATACAAACAGCTGCATGAGAGAGTATGTCGTCTTGCGAACGGCCTGAAAGAATTAGGTGTAGAGAAAGGGGATATCGTCACCTTATATATGCCGATGGTTCCAGAAACAGGCATCGCTATGCTGGCCTGTGCGCGCATCGGTGCCGTGCATTCCGTTGTTTTTGGGGGGTTTTCCCCGGAAGCTCTCGCAGCCAGAATTGAAGATGGTCAGTCTAAATGGTTGATTACGGCTGATGAGGGTATTCGTGGCGGGAAGTCTATTCCATTAAAGAATAACGTGGATGAGGCTTTTGAAGTAGGGAATATCGGGCATGTGAAGAATGTCGTTATGCTTCAGCGTACCGGTGGCGATGTGTCATTTGTTGAAGGTCGTGATGTATGGATGCATGAGTTGATGGAGCGTCAGGGTGCTTATTGTGACGCTGAACCGATGAGCGCTGAAGATCCCTTGTTTATGCTGTATACCTCTGGTTCAACTGGCAAGCCTAAGGGCGTTTTGCATACTACTGGTGGTTATCTTACTTACGCATCCTTTACGCATGAGAAAGTATTTGATTATCGCGAGGGCGAAGTTTTCTGGTGTACCGCGGATTTCGGATGGATTACTGGGCATAGCTATATTTTGTACGGTCCATTGTGTAATGGTGCGACAACAGTGTTGTTTGAAGGCGTGCCAAATTATCCTGATGCTTCTAGGTTCTGGCAGGTTGTTGAAAAACATCAGGTGAACGTATTTTATACCGCGCCGACCGCAATTCGTGCGTTGATGGCTGCTGGTGATGATAAAGTTCAATCCTACAACCGAGATAGCATTCGTCTTTTAGGCTCGGTGGGCGAGCCAATTAATCCAGAAGCTTGGGAATGGTACTACGAAGTAGTCGGAGAAAAACGTTGTCCTATTGTTGATACGTGGTGGCAAACGGAAACCGGCGGCGTATTGATCTCCGCTATTCCGGGAGCGACGACTTTGAAGCCAGGCTCAGCAACGCGTCCATTGTTTGGTGTGAAACCTGCGATTGTCGATAACGAAGGCAATATTCTAGAAGGCGAATGTGAAGGGAATTTAGTCTTAATGGATAGTTGGCCTGGTCAAATGCGCACCGTCTACGGTGATCATGAGCGCTTTATTCAAACCTATTTTTCGACGTATGAAGGAATGTATTTTACGGGTGATGGAGCTAGACGTGATGCAGATGGGTACTACTGGATTACTGGTCGAGTCGATGATGTATTGAATGTCTCTGGACACCGCATGGGAACAGCCGAGATAGAGAGCGCGCTTGTTGCTCATAGCGCTGTTGCTGAAGCGGCGGTTGTTGGTTTTCCGCATGACATCAAGGGGCAGGGCATCTACGTCTATGTTTCGATGATGGCAGATGCTGATTTGTCTGATCGTACTGCACTTGTGAGTGAGCTCAAAGATTGGGTGCGTAAAGAGATCGGCCCTGTCGCAACACCAGATTTGATCCAGATCTCAGGAGGTCTTCCTAAAACGCGTTCAGGTAAAATTATGCGTCGTATTCTGAGAAAAATTGCAGCGAATGAGTATGACAGTCTTGGTGATACGTCTACGTTGGCAGACCCAAGCGTTGTCGATGTCTTGATCGACGAACGCCTGAATCGTTAGACCATACTACTTATCGAAGTTTGAAAGAGAGAGCCATGCGCTCTCTTTTTTATTTAGTAATTTCTGAAATTGGGTGATGGCATCATCTTGTGACGTTTGATGCTTGCTTACCATAATCAAGTTTGAACCTTTTTTCTTTACACGCTCTGTGTAGAAAGATCTAAAGTTGGCGATAGTGATTGCTTCGATCGCATTGATCATTTGTTCTTTGCTATCAAACTTGGCAACTTTCTTGTCTATCTCGCTCCAGTATCGATTGCTTCGCTGTCCAATATTGGTCTCTTTTTCTTCTAAGCGGGAGATCACTGCTTTTTTATAACGAGCGAATTCTTCTTCTGAAAGCGAATTAATACGGTCAACTTGAGCGTCCAGAAATGTTCGTGTTTCATTAAATAACTGGTCTGTACTGGCACTTGGCGATTGAACAATGAACGCTATTCCCGGAACTTCGAGCAATGGGTAGGGTGTTGCGAACACGATATAGCCAAGCTGTTTCTCGGTTCTAAGCTGAGCATAATAGTCATTGCCGATTGCCTGGCTCATTAGTGAATACAATGCGCGTTCAGAATAACTTTTAGTTTCGCCTTGCATGTAAAACACCATGCTCGAATCTGGGTGGTCAATATCTAGCGCTTTAGCCCAGTCTTCTTCACCTTCTAAATTAAGAACACTTGCGCGCTCCACACTCTGAATCTTAGCGGGCTCGAGAATATGTTTTTCAACAAGTTTTGCCATCTTTTCGGTTTTATCTTGTTCGACATTGCCGTTGCTAAGTACTGCGGTATCTACGGTCGAGAAAAACAGATTTTTAAATTCTCGCAGCTGCTCGATAGAGATCTTTTCAAGTGCCACAAGCTTTTCTTCTGAGTTCCAAGACGGGCTAAGTATGTCATCTTGAATCGCTGTGATGGCTTGCTGGAATGGCTTTCTTTCTTTTTCGTTTTCAAGAGATCTTTTCAGTCGCTCTTTGATGTTTTCAAAGCGCTCATCTCTTAGTTCGCTGTGTTTGATTTTCTTCAAGATCGTTTCAAGAAGTACATCTTGCTTATCGTTGTATCCCGCTATTTTGAGCGTAACACCTCTAAGGTGCTTGTATAGGTCGTAGCTCAAGCCAGCAAGATAAGCGGGGTAAGAAAATTCAACGAGGTTATCGGTTAGCATCGAAACGAGTAACTGCGTCATAACCAAGTGTTCGACAGTATCGACGGCATGAGGAGAGCGAATGCTGACAAAGAATGTTGATTTTGGTGTTCCGAATTCTGTGTCAGTCGCGTGCCATAATTCCATACCTTTAGGCGCCGAGAGCAACACAGGAATAGGGTTGTTTTCTGCTTTGCTGAGCTCGGTGTTGCTCGGAATGAAGTTGTTTGGCTCAGGCAAGGCTAAGTCTTTGCTAGCTTCCGCCTTTTTAAGTTGATTTACCAAGCTCACAGATAGGCTTTTAACCGAGTAGGGAGCCTTAAACCATTGTGTTTCTTGATCGGTTTCTAGATCTTTTGCTTTTACGCTAACTAAAAGATTGTCGGGTGTAAGCAGGTGTAGGTAATCGCTAATTAATTCCTTATCAAACTTGTTTAGCTTGTAGGGCGCGCTGAGAATATCCTGTGCCGAGAACTCATGCAGTGCTGAGGACAAGCTTCTGACGTAGGACAGCGCTGGGACTTTTTCTTGGAACTTGAATGCAATTTCTGATAGTTGTTTTTGTTCAGTGAAATACATTTCATTGAGGTCGTTTTGTTTTAGCAGGTTGATGTAGGCAAATACGGCATTGATGACTTCATCTTGTTGCTTTAGGCCTGTCTCGGTAAGGCTCATAGAGATGATAAACATCCCTTGATTATCTGTGTCGAACTGAGGGCCAGCAGATAGCGTATCAACAAGCTGCTTCTTTTTAAGAGAGGAAAGCAGGCTGCCTTTTCCTTCATGCCCTATAAGGTTGGCAATATATCCAAGAGGTTGCGTATTGATGTAAGGACGAGACGTCGGAACAGGGAAGCTTAATGAAATACTTCGTGTGTCTTTGATACTTTTGACTTGAATTTTTGCTGGTAAAAAACCACCGCTAAAAAATGGTGTCGTGGTTTTATGTTCAGGTAAATTTTTGTTCGCGATGCTTGAGAATTTCTCTTCCACCCAGCTGGATAGTGTTTCAAGGTCTTCTTTGCCAAGTACAGTGAGCTTCATTCGATTTGCTGTGTACTGCATGTCGTAAAACTCTAAGAGCGCTTCACGCAGAGTAATGTCAGGCTGATCAACTAAGGTTTCTAAGTTACCAACTGCAAATTTTTTGTAGGGATGATCGGGATTTAATATGGCTTTGAAACTTTCTAAGTAGCGACGACCGTCATCTTGGATTTTTGAACTGTATTCTGAGTGCACTGCATTGACTTCTCGTTGCACATAATCTGCGTTAAACAATGGTGCAGTGAATTGTTGAGAGAAACGATCGAGTGCTGGCTCTAGGTATTCGGCGGACACATCAAAGAAGTAATTAGTGTGTTCAAGTGATGTGTAGGCATTATGACCGCCCCCATGCTCGCTAATAAACTTTTGATATGCGTCAGGCTCTGGATATTTATGGGTCCCGAGAAAGAGCATGTGCTCAAGAAAATGCGCCAATCCTGGAAATTCGATTGGGTCGTGTGAACTTCCCACTTTAATATCGAGAGAAGCAGCGCCTTTGTCCGCTTCTTTGTCAGAAATGATTAGAACGTCGAGTTTGTTCTCGAGAGTGAACGATGCATATTCACGTTTGTCGTTAGGACTCTTTTCAATATCGAAGTTAAGTTCAATTGCTGATGAAGTTGCGCTGAGCGCGAGTAAAAATAGTGTGCCAAAGGCGAGAAGCGTACGGTATATCACCGAGTGGGTCTCCTTGAAACTGGAATAAAGCCGAGCGTAGCTTAGCAACTGCTTGTTATCGGAAAAGTGATCCGGTTGTGATTACTATAGTTTGATCGTGCGTTTAACAAAATTTGAATTATAAAAAATTGGAGTTGTTGCTCTATGAGGACGTGACTTATATTGATTGCATTAGGAATCATTGAGCGCATTTTTGTTCCTCAAATTTTAATAAATCTAAGAATTAGCTCAGCATACGTGTTGAGATCACTGCCTAAGGATAAAACGATGAGTTATTTCATTACCGGTGGAACCGGCTTTATTGGACGCTTTCTTGTAGAAAAGTTATTAGCACGTGGCGAGACCATATACCTCTTAATGCAAGAGTCGAGCATGCATAAATACGATGCATTGCTTGAGCGTATTGGTGCAACATCAAAGCAGGTTGTTGCTGTGAAAGGCACACTGACCAAGAAAAATCTTGGTATTGCCAAAGCAGATATGGATGAGCTTAAAGGTAAGGTTGACCATTTCTATCATCTTGCAGCGATCTATGATTTATATGCTTCTGAAGAAGTGCAGCAAACAGTGAATATTGATGGCACGCGTAACGCGATTGCTGCTGCAAAAGCAATGAAAGCAGGGTGCTTCCATCACGTAAGCTCTATCGCGGCAGCCGGTTTGTATCGCGGTGTGTTCCGTGAAGATATGTTTAAAGAAGCGCAAAAGCTTAATAACCCTTACTTGCGCACTAAACATGATTCAGAAGCAATTGTGCGTGAAGAGTGCAAAGTGCCATGGCGTGTATACCGCCCAGGTATGGTTGTTGGTCATTCTAAGACGGGTGAGATTGATAAGATCGACGGCCCTTACTACTTCTTTAAAATGCTTCAAAAAGTTCGTCGTGCAATACCTCAGTGGATGCCAACGATTGGTGTTGAAGGCGGCAGAATGAATATCGTGCCGGTTGATTTTGTCGTTGATGCTTTAGAGTACATTTCGCATGTTGAAGGTGAAGATGGCGGGTGTTTCCATCTAACAGATCCTGATCCATATAAGTTGGGTGAAGTTTTGAACATCTTTGCGAAGGCAGGTCATGCGCCAACGATGGCGATGCGTATTGATGCGCAAATGTTCAACTTTATCCCTTCAATGCTTCGTAACGGCGTTAAGAACTTGCCGCCAGTTAAACGTTTAACCTCGGCGTTCTTAAACGACTTTGGTGTTCCAGAGTCAGCGATGGAGTTCATCAACTATCCAACCAAATTTGATTCGCGTGAAACAGAGCGAGTGCTCCGTGACTCTGGTATCGAATGTCCAGATCTTAAGTCTTATTCCGCACCGATTTGGGATTTCTGGGAGCGTAATCTTGATCCTGACTTATATAAAGATCGCACTTTACGTGGCACGGTTGAGGGTAAGGTATGTGTCATTACCGGTGCGACTTCAGGCATTGGTTTAGCAACGGCAAAAGTCTTAGCGGAAGCAGGTGCGATTACCTGTATCGCAGCGCGTACACTCGACAAGCTTGAAGAAGTTAAATACGAGCTTGAGCAAAACGGCGGTACTGTTTACGCGTACCAATGTGATTTTTCGAATATGGAAGACTGTGATCGTTTTGTTGCTGAAGTTGAGAAGGATCACGGCGCGGTTGATTTCTTAATCAATAATGCCGGTCGCTCGATTCGTCGTTCTATAAACCTTTCGTTTGATCGTTTCCACGATTTCGAGAGAACGATGCAGCTTAATTACTTCGGCTCGCTTCGCTTGATACTTGGTTTCGCTCCGAAGATGCTTGAGCAGGGACGAGGTCATATTGTAAATATCTCATCTATCGGTGTTTTGACAAATGCTCCGCGTTTCTCTTCGTATGTAGCCTCGAAGGCAGCATTGGATGCGTTCTCGCGATGTGCTGCGGCAGAATTCTCAGATAGTAATGTGAGTTTTACGACCATCAACATGCCGTTGGTAAAAACGCCAATGATCGGTCCAACTAAGATCTACGACTCGGTGCCAACGCTAACGCCAGAAGATGCAGCAGATTTAATTGCGAAAGCAATCGTTCATCGTCCGAAGCGTATCGCGACGCGACTAGGTATTTTTGCACAAGTCTTACATGCTCTCGTACCAAAAGCGGGTGAGATTATTATGAATACGGGTTACAAAATGTTCCCAGATTCTGCAGCGGCGCAAGGTAAAGACCAGAAAGCTGATAAGCCAAAAGTCTCGACGGAGCAAATGGCCTTTGCTGCGATCATGCGAGGAATTCATTGGTAGCATCCAGCGTATAAGAAAAAAGCCCCTGCCTTGGTAGGGGCTTTTTCGTTTCTGAAAAATAAGCGCTATCTCTTATTGGACAACCAGCCTAGTCGTTGTACCATAAGTTGACTTTGTACATCGCTTGAGGCGTAAAGCGTCTCTGACAAATATCAAAAACGCAATCAACATTTGGAGATAATAAATGAGCGTATTAGTAGGCAAGCAAGCCCCTGACTTTACTGTTCCAGCAGTTCTTGGCGACGGTTCTATCGTAGACGAGTTCACCCTATCTGAAGCTATCAAAGGCAAGTACGGTCTTGTTTTCTTCTACCCGCTAGACTTCACGTTTGTTTGTCCATCAGAGTTGATCGCTCTTGATCACCGTATGGCTGACTTCAAAGAGCGTGGCGTTGAAGTGATCGGTGTTTCTATCGACTCTCACTTTACGCACAACGCATGGCGTAATACTCCAGTTAATGATGGTGGTATCGGCCAAGTAGGTTACACATTAGCTGCAGATATGGCGCACGACATCTGTAAAGCATACGACGTTGAGTCAGAAGGCGGCGTTGCTTTCCGTGGTGCTTTCTTGATTGACAAAGAAGGTTTGGTTCGCTCGCAGATCGTTAACGATCTACCACTAGGTCGTAACATGGACGAGCTAATCCGTTTGGTTGACGCTCTTCAGTTCCACGAAGAGCACGGTGAAGTTTGCCCAGCTGGTTGGAACAAAGGTGACAAAGGTATGGATGCTTCTCCTGATGGCGTTGCAGCTTACCTTTCTGAGAACTCAGACACTTTGTAATTCCTGTTTAAATATGGGAATAAAAAAGCCGAGCATTGCTCGGCTTTTTTGTGCGTCGAAGACTCTTAAATACCGATCTTTTGATCAAGTGGCCAACCGCCAAGTTTTGACCATTTATTGATGATGGTACAAAACAGCTCAGCTGTTTTCTCTGTGTCGTATTTTGCAGAGTGTGCTTCGTGTCCATCAAACGCGATTCCGGCGGCAGAGCATGCTTTAGCTAGAACTGTTTGCCCAAAGGCCAAGGCCGAAAGAGTGTTGGTATCGAAGCTTGAGAAAGGGTGGAACGGGTTGCGTTTGATACCTGTGCGTTCTGCAGCAGCAAATACAAAATTGTGATCAAACGACGAATTATGGCCAACTAAAATAGCACGCGTACACCCGGTATTTTTTACAGCACGACGTATTGGTGTAAAAATTTTGTCGAGTGCGAGCTTTTCAGGTTGTGCGTTTCTGTATGGTGAGTAGGGATCAATGCCTGTGAATTCGAGCGCAGACTTTTCAAGGTTGGCGCCTTTAAAAGGCTCAACATTACAATGAACGGTCTCCTTGCAGTACAGTTGTCCGTCACTGTTCATGTCTAGTATCACAGCGGCTATTTCAAGTAGAGCATCAGTTTGAGAGTTAAAGCCGGCTGTTTCGACGTCGACAACAACTGGTAAGAACCCGCGGAATCTCGCTGAAATGGAATGAGAATTGCTATCTTGATCGTTATTATGTTCTTGCATTGTGGAATTAGATCCTGACACGCTTTGCCCTTACTACTGTCACTCGCGCAAACGAGTATAACAGAGCTTATTTGAGATTTGGGATCTCCACGGCAAAGAATTGCCTATTACGGCGTAAACGCGCCCAATAACAGATGAATTAGATGTTTAAATATTTATCAATACTCTTAGGTTTAATGCTTTCCTCGGCAACTTACGCCGAACAAGAATTGCGTTACCTTGCTCCTATGGAGCGCAGTGCTTGGTATATCTCCACCAGTATTTTTGAATGCAGCGTGATTCATGATATTCCCCGTTATGGCCAAGGTATTTTCTATCATGAGGCCGGTGAAGATCTGTATTTCTATTCGCAAACCAATTCCAATCCAATGAAGCCAGGCAAGGCTGCTTTGGTCGTAGAAGCTTCAGACTGGAGGCCGGGGCAGGCGATTCGCGACTTAGGCTATGTTGACGTTGTGCAAGGCGATAAGCCTTTAAAAGTAGAAAGTCGTCGTTCACACGATCTAATGAAAGGTCTGTTAGAAGGAATGATGCCTACGTTCACGCGTCAGTCGTGGTATAGCGATGCCTCAGTGCGTTTATCCCTAAGTAGTATCGGCTTTGCCAATGTTTATGAAGCTTATTTAGACTGCATATCATCTTTGCTGCCGGTTAACTTCCGACAAGTCGAGAGAACTCGTGTGCACTTTGAATCAGACAAAGCGATTCTTCTGAAAGAAGATAAAGCGCGTTTAGATATGGTGGTTCTTTATGTTCGCGCCGACAGCAACGTCACTGCGGTCTATGTGGATGGCCACACCGATTCAACGGGGCGTAGGATTTATAATCGTCGATTATCGAAAATGCGTGCCGAAGCGGTGACAGCTTATCTGACAAAAAGCGGCATCAATTCAGAGATGATACAGACTCGCTATCATGGCGAACGCTATCCCGTCGCAGGTAATAAAAACTCAAAAAATAAAGCGAAAAACCGCCGAAGTACCGTTCGTTTAGTGCGCGGAGAGCAGCTTTCTTTGCCTTCAAAAGAAAATCCTGAGGGTGAGCTGAATTAAGTTGTTGTTTTTGGTTGTTTTTCCATCACTCCTTTCTGTAGAATACGCACCCCTTTTTTAATATAAGCAAAATCTATAACAGGTTTTGGGAGCCTTTATGTCGAGTATAAATAAGGTCGTGTTAGCGTATTCTGGCGGCCTAGATACTTCTGTAATCGTAAAATGGTTACAAGAAGAATATAACTGCGAAGTAGTCACTTATACTGCAGACTTGGGACAAGGTGAAGAAGTCGAGCCAGCGCGCGCAAAAGCTGAAGCGCTAGGTGTTAAAGAAATCTACATCGAAGATGTCCGTGAAGAGTTTGTACGTGATTTCGTATACCCAATGTTCCGCGCGAACACCATCTATGAAGGTGAATACCTTCTAGGCACTTCTATTGCTCGGCCCCTTATCGCAAAACGGCTCATTGAAATTGCGAATGAAACAGGTGCAGACGCGATCTCTCACGGTGCGACCGGTAAAGGCAACGACCAAATTCGTTTTGAATTAGGTGCATATGCACTTAAGCCTGGTGTGCAAGTGATTGCGCCTTGGCGTGAATGGGATCTTAACTCCCGTGAAAGCCTTCTTGCTTACTGTGAAAAACACGGTATTGAGATCGAAACGAAGAAAGGTAAATCACCATACTCAATGGATGCGAACCTCCTTCACATCTCATACGAAGGTGACATTCTTGAAGATCCTTGGGCAGAAGCAGAAGAAGATATGTGGCGTTGGTCTGTATCTCCTGAAAATGCACCCGATAAAGCAACCTATATCGACCTAACTTACGAGAAGGGTGATATTACTGAGGTTGACGGGAAAGCGATGACTCCTGCAGAAGTGCTAGCGCACTTGAATGAAGTGGGTGGCGCAAACGGCATTGGTCGTTTAGACATCGTAGAAAACCGTTATGTTGGTATGAAGTCACGTGGTTGTTATGAGACACCTGGTGGCACCATCATGCTTAAAGCACACCGTGCGATCGAATCAATCACGCTAGACAAAGAAGCTGCGCACCTTAAAGACAGTGTGATGCCTAAGTATGCAGAGCTTGTATACAACGGATACTGGTGGTCACCAGAGCGTAAAGCGCTTCAAGCATTGATCGACGAGACACAAACTTACGTGAACGGTGTTGTGCGTTTGAAACTTTACAAAGGCAACGTCATCGTTGTTGGTCGTAAGTCAGAAGATACCTTGTTCGACGAAAGCATCGCGACATTTGAAGATGATGCTGGTGCATACGATCAGAAAGATGCAGATGGCTTTATCAAGCTAAATGCGCTTCGTTTGCGTATCGCCGCAGGCAAAGGTCGTGATTTGTCGTAAGTGATCTAAATGTCTGTCTTGAAAGTTAGAAGCTAAGACAGACTTTGAAAATAAAGAGCCCAGTCCCGAAAGGAACTGGGCTTTTTTCATTAGCTGATCAAGATGAGTTAGGAAATTAAACAAAATATGAGCGAATACAAAATTATCACGCAAGAGAGAGAGCATGGCTATGTGATACAAGGTAGCGATGTTTGTTTTGAGATTGCTATTGCATCAGAGGCGGGCGTAAGAAAAGTCTCTTCGGTATCTGCGTATGTAAATGCTGAGGACGATGATGCTGTCGACATTAACCGAGACGATGCGCTTAAGGTTGCTCAATTCGTGAAACAAATAGATCCAGATTTAATCCTGGGCGAATTAGTTCGCGGTGGATGGGATCAGCCAGAAAACGAACATTCAGAATTAGGCTGGTGGCAAACGGCTTAAGGGAGGCTCTGAGTTAATTCTGGGTGTTTGGAGTTGGGCAGAAACGGTCTGTCTCTGCACCGTCATTCCGTACACAGAAGCGTGCACTAAAGTTTTTCTGGGATAAAGTCAGGCTAATTCTTTTTTCCTGTCGGTGGCAACCCACAGCGCCTTAAGACCTTTGTTTCGCCAAAGGTCTTAAGATGGCACATGCCAGCCTCTCTTGCTTCTCAATTCACCTTCATCTAAAGGCGACCCGGTAACTCAGGGCATCTTCTCTTGCTCTGCGGGCAATTCACCTTAATCGCTTGCGTGCTCAACGGGATTTAAGTTTCGTTCCAATCCGTCATTGCCGCGCAGGCGGCAATCGATTGTTTAAAGTGCAGTGCACGGAATTAGACAAGAGCAGACCTTGGCGGCTCTCTGAACACAATGCCCGCTTCGAGAGGTTAGCGGACGTTAAGTCAGGAAAGAAATCTTGGTTTACGGGCATTCACTTTCCTGAGAAAGCAAACATTTTGACTTTGGTTTAGCTGTATATCGACAGATACTGGTTCTTGGTTGAGCGATTGGCAGACATTCACTTATTAAACAAAACGGAGAAAGATTGAGTCGGTAACATTCGGTTGAATCTGGAGGTCATTTTACCGGTGAGAGCGGGCGTCGTCGCGACCACCTCACACCATTACAACTGATTTGACTCCGACCAGATTCGAAGCTGATCCAAAATATCCAGTGCTGAGCGACCAAACTCGGTCAGTTCATAAGTTACGGCTATGGGGCGATCACTAATCACCGTTCGAACGACCATGTCCCGAGCCTCTAATTCCTTAAGCCTTTGATCAATCATTTTCTTACTTGCACCGCCTAACATTCGAGTTAGGTCATTAAATCGTACCGGCCCATCTTTGAGGTGATAGACAATTGATCCGGTCCATTTCCCGCCAATGAAGCGCATGCCTTTTTCTATCGCACAAGGCTCGACACACGCATCATAAACTTTTTTTCGACCATAACTATCTGTTTCTACGCGGCTTTTCATGTTTCTTTACTCATTTTAAGTAGGTTACTAAAAGTATACTAATTGATATGGGGAGGTAGGTAAAAATAATATACCTAAAGTGATTAATTAACCACTATTACTTATCCAACAGTCCATACACAGCGAGGAAAGAAGCCATGAGTAATATCTTGATTATCAATGCACACCATAAATATCCATTCTCAGAAGGTCGATTAAATGGCGCTCTGGTCCAAATGGCAGATGAACTATTAAAAGCAAAAGGGCATGAAGCACGAATTGTAAACATCGATGAAGAGTGGAATGTTGAAACTGAGCTTGAAAACCATCAATGGGCTGACACGATAATTCTTCAATCACCCGTGAACTGGATGGGCGTACCTTGGACCTTTAAGAAATATATGGATGAAGTCTATACCGCAGGCATGGGAGGACAATTATGCAACGGTGACGGTCGTCATGAGGATGCTCCCAAGAAAAACTATGGTGCGGGCGGTACGCTCACGGGTAAAAATTATATGTTGTCTCTGACCTTTAACGCACCAAAAGAGTCATTTGATGACGAAAATGAATATCTATTCCAAGGCAAAAGCGTCGATGACTTGTTTTTCCCGATGCATATGAACTTCCGCTTCTTTGGTATGAAAGCGCTTCCCACTTTTGCGAGTTTCGATGTGATGAAAAATGCGGAAGCTGAGAGTGACTTCAAGCGTTTCTCTACGCACATTGAAGAGAATTTTTAATCCAATCGGGAGTAATTCCTTATGAATACGCGAAATAAAAAGGCCATTCTGGGATTGGTTCTATTTTCGTCCGTCTCAGTTTCGGGTGCTCAGTAGGTTCCTTTAGCGCACGTCTCTTCACCCGAGTACTACCATGTGCTGTTGGAAAACGAACACGTACTTGTGCTTAAAAGGGTGCTACAGCCAGGAGAGTCTGATATGCCTCATCGTCATCACAACGAGACGGTTTACTTTCACAAAGGTGGCCAGCTGACAATTACCGAAGAAAACGGAGAGTCCTTTGTCGCAAATGTTCCTGATGGGCACGTGATGTGGCACGAAGCATGGGCACATCGAGTTAGCAATACGGGTGATACTGAAGTAGTCGCAATTATCGTTGAATCAAAGGTAAGCCGCCATGAGCAATAGCAAACAGATTATGATCGATATCTTATCTGATGCTGTATGTCCTTGGTGTGTTATAGGGTATTACAGAATTCAGGCCGCAATCAAAGACCTGGGTATCGAAGACCAAGTCTCCATACGGTGGCATCCATTCGAACTGAATCCCTCTATTGCGGAAGAAGGTGAGAATCTCAGAGAGCATCTTGTAGCTAAATATGGAACGACGATTAACGGAAGTATTGAGGCACGTAAGCGTTTGACGGCTTTGGGCCAAGAGGTGGGCTTTCAATTCAACTACTTCGATGATATGCGCATGTTTAACACTCGCAAGGCGCATTTGCTGTTGAGGTGGGCAGAAGAGAAAAGCAAGCAAACTCAATTAGCCGAATCATTTTTCAGAGCCTATTTTTCGGACCACAAAGATATCTCAAGTAAGGAGGTTTTGCTGCAAATAGTCGCTAGTTTAGGCCTAGATAAAAGCGAAGCCGAAGACGTCTTAGATAATCCTACTTTTCAAACTGAGTTGGTCGAGATTGAGAGAAAGTGGCTGTCTGGAGGTTTTCACGGAGTGCCGGTAGTGATTATTAACGGTGAAGAAGTTCTACAAGGTGCTCAAGAAACCGAAACCTACCGCGAAGCTTTAACTACAGCATCCTAAAGACAGAACTACATAGAACAGAGGAATTTTTATGTTTACATACTATGAAACCAATACTGCGCCAGAAGAGTCGAAATCGTTAATGGAAGCTTCGTTGAAAGGTTTTGGCATGATACCTAATTTGCACAAGATATTGGCAGAAGCACCTGCTACTTATGAGGCTTACAATACTGTATTTAACCTATTCATGAAAAACACAACCCTGTCGCCGATTGAGCAGCAGGTAGTTTTTATGACTGCGAACTTCGAAAATAACTGCCACTACTGCGTGCCGGGCCATACCTGGATGATGCATTCCGCGAAAATGCCTGAGGAAGTTATCGAAGCATTACGTGAGGGTACTGAGATACCTGACGCTAAGCTTCAAGCTTTGCACGACTATGCTAAAGCACTACTAGATAAGCGTGGTCACATTGGAGATGAAAAGCTACAAGACTTTATTGAAGCGGGTTATACAAAGCGCCAGGCATTGGAAGTATTAACTGGTTTATCGGCAAAGTTGATCTCCAATTTTACCAACGCATTGGCACACACTGAGCCAGATGATGCGTTTAAGAAATATGCTTGGATACATCCTTCACAGCGATAAGATATATATAATCAATAAAGGGGAATTCAGACTTCCTATGAACTACTCCTTTATTGATTAATAACATCTAAGGTGCCTTGAATGGTTTGCCGCAATGTTGGCATGTAGCGCCAATTTTGGTTTCCTTTTCGCTATGAACAGCTTCACGAATATGATCAGCTGTTCTGCGCGAAAGTCCTAGTTGCTTTCTCAATGCCTCAATGTCTTCCTCTTCCTGTTGACAGATTATGCCATCTTCCAGTGCTTTTCTAAACTCTCTTTGGAGGCTGGAACGGCGGCGATGAATTTGCTCATTCAAGCCGCTTGCGATAATGCCTGCGGGTAAGGCTGCCATGCCGATACCAATCACGGTGATAAGTGCTCCGAAGATTTTGCCTGCAACCGTGATTGGAGTGACATCGCCATAACCCACTGTAGTAAGTGTGGCCACGGCCCACCACATGGCTTGGGGTATTGAACCAAACGCATTGGGTTGTACAGTGTGTTCTGCTAACCATGCACCACTTGCAGCAAAGATAAGCATAAGCATGAGAATGAAAAATCCAGCAAAGAAAGCTCCCGCCTCTTCTTCAAATACTGCGAGCAACATTCCCAGAGCAGGTGAGTAACGTGTGAGCTTCAAAAGACGAAGCATACGGAAGGTACGTAGAATGCGTAGATCGATTGGAATGAACAGATAGAGCAACGCAGGTAAGATAGCAAGCAAGTCAATAATCGCAATCGGCGATCGCATCCATGATATACGAGAAGGTGAATCTTGATTTTCAGGTACGATCCATAAGCGCAACAGGTACTCTAAAATAAAGATGCATAAGGAAATGCCTTCAAATACATTAAAGGCTCCTTCCCAGCTTTGGTAGATGGAATCAACCGTTTCCAAAATAACGGCGCCGACATTGAGTATGATCAGCACAACGAGGGCAACTTCCAGAAGTTTGGGCCCCCAAGCCTCTCTATCAGGCCGTTCCAACCACCAATAGATCTTTGCCCGAAGTTTATTTTTAGATACTAAAATATCACTCATGGCGGAAAGTCATCCACGCGCGCGTTACGGGAATAACTATTTGTGATAGTAATGCAGTCCCCCATATCAGGTTGGCGACAATTGAGGGTACGTGAGGGACAATAAAGAAACATCCTACAGCAACAATAATTCCAAATAATCGGACATCCCAACGACCATGGTCTGATGCGACACGATGCTCGATGATGTTCTTTAGTACCCACAACATGGCAATATATCCCGCTAGCCCGAAGCACCCAATAGCCGCATATTTGGTTGGGTAGGGTTCCCAGAAACCAACTTTTACTTCGGCAGCGAGTGCTACGCCAACCATTACCCCGCAAATCATGAGTGTTAAATGCGCAAGCCACCATTTGACTAATGTCGAAAGCTTATCGTCCTTGGTCTTTCCGTTGCCGACAAAATCAAAATAGATCCAGCACATGATGAACATGGATATTCCGCCAATAACGAAATTGACAAGCACGTCGGAGGAAACTTTATAGATACCTTTTTCGGAAAGTGTAATAACTAACTTAAAAAAGCCTTCGCCGAGAATGATAAGTGTGAGTAGAGAGAAGCGTTCCGCCATATGACCGAGTCGAGGAGCAAAACGTTCATGGCGTAGTACAGAGACTTTCGGAATCATGTAAAGCGTTTGCGTGGCAACCAGAGCCGCCGCAAAGGCCCAGAAAGCATAGGGTTTTGGCAGAAATGCCGTAATGGCAAATATAATGGCGAAACTTGATAAGTTTCGGATCTGCTCATTGCACATCGAGTGTGTTTCTGAATTGTTTCGCCGAGCTCTTACATATAGCATGGCGAGCATTGCTCGATTCGCGGCAAATCCCAGTGCAAAGAAAGCCCATCCTTTCCCTTCAATTGCGGGTATCGCTGCGGCCATAAACATCAATGTACAGATCATTACTGACATAATGATACGATGCCAAATATCCGTGCTGACATAAATAGAGTTGAAAATACTGAGCTCACCCCAGGCATACCACAATGCAATGAAGATTCCACAAAACACCAAGAAGCCATCTATGTTCAAATGGTGTGATAAGTAATTTCCGAGAAGAAAGATTGTGACCACATGAATCAAGTCATAGAACAGCTCTACCCAATGTACGTGGTCATGAGCATGATCTAAATCATGATGGTGTTGGGGCTTTCGCCACATTGGGTGATCTTGTAATGCCATAGGAAAATTGCTCTCTAATACGCAACATGTAGGGGCCTAGGATGACGCAAATCAGGCAGCCACATGTTGTTTTCTAAGTCTTTGTGTGTGGCAATAAGGTGTTAGTTATCGTAAGAAAAGGTTCCGCGAATCGGATAGTTATTGCTACGAATCCACTCTAGGCCCGAAATAAGATTATCTAAATCAGGACGTACAAAAGGATTATTCGATATGTCCACTACTTGAAGCGTTCCATGTTCATTAATGACATAGAGCCCCGGTTCAGCAAACGGGTGATCCGTTTCCTGATCTGAGCGGGGATGTGAGATGTAAAGCCCCAGAGATTTCATTTCTTCTAAAGATAAGCCGTAGAACATCGGGAAATCTACATCCAGCCTACTCGTGTGCTCCTTTAACTGCGCTTTGCTATCACCTGATACAGCGACCAGATCGATATTTATTGCTTCTAAGCGTGGCTTATATACCGTCAATTGATTGAGGAAACGTGTACACAATGGGCAGTGTCTACCTCTGTACACGACAAGCATTTGCCAGTCTTTTCCTTCTAAAGGTTTGCTTAGGTCCCGTGTTGTGCCTTCGAGAGTTGATTTGGTGATCGATGGAAAAGTTGCTCCAGCTTCAAACTTGTATGTGCTCATGAATTTGGCCTCCAATAATGATGACTAGTGAAAACTATTATTGGTGGCTTCGACAGAAAAACAATTAGTTACTTTTTGGTGACCTAGCACGCAATGACCAATTTTATCGGGAGCAGACACTAACTAACTTATTGCGAATCCATTTATGTAGCTGGTCTTGATTACTACGCTGGTGCCAGGCCGCAATGACATCAAACCCTGGAATTGTCCTATCAAGCTCAATTACTTTTAGGTCGTTATCAGGTAGTAGTCGAGATGGAATAAAGCCGCACAAATCACTCTCAGCTATACAGGCTTTTGCGGCGGTAAACGTAGGTACAGACAATACAACGTTTCGCGGATGCCCCTGTTGTTCAAACCAATCATTTGCTGCACCTACAAAGTCACCGCGTGAAGGCGAGACAACTAGCTGGGGGATTTTTGCAATGTCAGAAATAGCCATTTTCTTACTTACCATCGCATTATTCTTTGAAGCCACGCAGGTGTAGCTTTCAGGATACAAATTAAGCGTTGGTAGGTTTGATGGTACGAAGGAAGGGTTGCTAATGACTAAGTCTACTTCTCCGGTTAATAAGGCATTGGTGATCTGATCGATCTCAAGTTTCCTGACTGATAGCTTTACACCTGGCGCCTCTAGGCGAATTATTCTTAATAGCTGAGGCAATATCACTTTCTGTTCAAGGTCCGTTGAACTCAAAGTGAAAGTTCGTGTAACAGTTTTAGGCTCGAAAGTTTCAGGTTCTAATAACGCTTCAATTGACTCAATAATGTGTTCCACTTTTAACTGGAGTGATTCTGCAAATGGCGTGGGGATCACGCCGTTACTGGTTCGCACAAATAAACGATCATCTAGCGTATCGCGTAACTTACGGAGTTGATCACTCACGGCTTGTTGCGTGACTCCCAGCTGGTCAGCCACGCGAGACAAATTTCTTTCTTGTAACAGAGCTCTTAATACTTGCAGTTGTCGGATATCGATTCTGTTTAAAGGTTTCACTTGTATCACTCATCGGAAGGTCTTGTTTCTAATTGTATCTGTAGATCCTTAAACTCGCATCATCTATTTCTTGTTTGAGGTTCAAACCATGCATGCTGAATACCGAGTGAACTATGCGACACCTGGAATTGATCACGTATATGATCAAACACACCTTGGACCCGGTAGTGAACAGTTAATTGATTCTATCGATCGCAGGGTGGTAAGCGTAAAAGATGGGCGTCTGGAAAACGAAACTTACTCATTAGACAAAAACGGTTTCGAGTTAACGAATCTTGAGCTTGGATTCTCTGACTATGAGAATGATGAGGCTATACAAAGTGTCTTATATCCAAAGGTTGCAGAGTGGTTGCGATCAAGACATGGCGCCAACGTTGTAAAAGTGTTCGATCATACTTACCGCTCTATGAATAGAAATGATCTAAGCGTTCATAATCGTGCACCGGTAAAGACAGTCCATAACGATTACACGTCAAAATCTGCTGATTATCGACGCTTAGAAGAAACCAAGTTAGATCTTGGGTTAAGGTCCAAGCGCTACAAATTCATTAATTTGTGGATTCCCGTTCATCACAAAGTTGAAGAATCTCCGCTCGCTATGGTGGATATGCGCACTGTTGGTCGAGAAGACTATCACCCATTGAAACTAGTCTACCCGGATAGAACGGGTGAGCTGGCGGCGATTTCTTATAACCCGAAGCATCAATGGATTTATTTTTCAGATATGGAGCCAGGAGAAGCACTTCTGCTTAAGGTGTTTGATAGTCAAATGCCGTCAGATCTAAATGGTGTTCCTCACTCCGCGGCCGACGAGGTAGTACAAAAGGAATATAGAAACGCACGCAACAGCATTGAATTACGAACAATCGCCTTCTTTGAGGATTAGTAAGCATGTCGTTATTGGAATCTCGTAACCCCCTTAACCAAGAGGTTATAGGACACGTCAGTATTACATCGAATACCGAGCTACATGAAAAGGTATCACTTAGTAGAGCCGCTCAAAGAAGTTGGGCAGGTAAAACTTTAAAGGAGAGAGCTGAGGCAGTTACAGGCGCTTATGCAAAGTTAAGTCCTTATTTGGAGCAGTTATCACAACTCATTAGTTTGGAAATGGGAAAAGATGCTCGTCGTGCAGGATTTGAGGTAAGAGGCGTGCTTCATAACGCGGAATATTTTATCAATAGTGCACTGGATGCATTTAGACCGGAATCATTAGGAGGAAGAAGCCAGATTCAATACCAACCATTAGGAGTGGTTGCAGTAATTTCTCCTTGGAATTACCCGCTGGCGATGGCTAATAACTTGATTATCCCCTCATTGGTTGCCGGTAATAGTGTGATACTCAAACCTTCTGAACATACCCCTTTGGTAGCGGACTTGTTTGTTAAAGCGCTCCAGGAAAGCTTGCCTGAGAACCTAGTACAAATTGTTCATGGTGCTGGTGAAGTGGGTAGAGCACTCGTTAAAGCGGAGATAAATATGGTCGCTTTTACCGGGTCGCTCGAGGCTGGTCGAAACATAATGGCTGGTGCTGCGCTAGATCTGAAAAGGCTTGTAATGGAGCTTGGTGGTAATGATCCAATGATTGTTATGCGCAATGCTGATCTTAAAGCTGCTGCTAGGTTCGCTGTCGCAAGCTCATTCGAAAATGCTGGGCAGATGTGCACCTCTACGGAGCGGGTTTATGTTGATGCAAGTATTGCTAAAGCATTTGAACATGAGGTTGTTGCGGTTGCCAGTCAATATCAAACAGGTCCGTGGAATCAGCCTGGTGTAAATATTGGCCCCATTGCAACCCCTCATCAACATCAAAAAATTGTAGATCAGTTAATTGATGCTGAGGCGAACGGCGCTAGGTTTTTGCTTGGATATGCTCGACAGAAAGCGCCTTATATCAAAGCAACAGTTGTCTCAAACCTTAGTAAAGAAATGCGCCTGGAGAATGAAGAAACCTTTGGTCCAGTAGTCGCCATTGCAGAGTTTGATTCAATTGATGAAGCGGTTAAGCGAGCAAACGACTCGGTATATGGATTAGGAGCCGTCGTGTTTGGCGGTGCAAATGCCAGAGAGGTCGCAGAGAGGCTTGAGGCAGGCATGGTATCCGTTAACCAAGGTGTCGGTGGAATGGGAGACTCACCGTGGGTGGGTGCGAAACAAAGTGGCTTCGGTTTTCACGGCTCAAAAGCTGGGAATCGTCAGTTTACTCAAGTTCGAGTAATGAGCTACTAAAAAATCAGATTGGTAAAGACTGAAGTTCGGAGAATTGCGAATGAGTACAGAAATGAATAGTGACTTTTACGTGGTGGCGCGTGAAGCGGGTGCAGAAAACCCTTCATTACCAACTTGGGCTAACCGTAAATCAAATCCAATTAATTTGGATACCTTATTTGAGATTTACAAGGTGAAGCGTAAAGACATACCAGAGGTTCCAGGCGCGTTTCAGCTGCTGAATGTTTTTACTGAGAAAGAGTGTAAGCGATTTATCGAGATTACCGAGACGCTAGGCTATTTAAAAGATGCGGCGGTGTCTCTACCTAGAGAAATCAGACATAACGATAATCTTACTTGGGTGACTGATGAGGCTACCGATCAGCTTATCTGGGAACGCGTGAAGCACTTAACCAACAATAATCCAGAGATGTTTGATAACCAAGAGGCTGTTGGGATTAATGCACGATTTCGCTTTTACCGCTATAGCGAGGGCGACTTTTTTAAGAATCATATCGATGGAGCGTGGCCTGACTCACGAGTGGTCAATGAAGAGCTTATTCATAACGCTTATCCAGATCGATATAGTCAGATGACATTTCTCATCTTACTTAACGAAGACTTTGAAGGTGGCGCAACAAGGTTTTTGGTGAACTTAGAAGATTCAACGCAGCCAGCACGAGGAAATGCATCGGTTAAGGAAGTTGATATCCGCACACCTATTGGTGGTGTCCTTTGTTTTCCACACGGGCATCATCCTTTGCATTGTTTACACAGTTCTCAGCCCATCTCTAAAGGAACCAAATATATTATTCGGACCGATTTACTGTTCACCGTATAGCGCGCTGCTTGTGCGAAAAACTTTCGTACTTATTGGTGCTGACATTGAGCACACCAAAACTAAAATCTGCCATCCAAAAACGAACGGGATATGTGAAAGGTTCCATAAAACGATCTTGTTGAAGCTCAATCAACCTACTTGGAGACGTATATTCTATGGTTCGATTGAGGAATTGCAGCATGATCTGGGTGAATGGCTAGTTTACAACAAAGACGAATTCATCAAGGTAAAAAGTGTTGTGGGAGAGCGTGAATGAAAACTTTACTTGATGGTAAATGGATCTAAAGGAAAAATTCTTAAATTGAGTCTGACTTGACAGCTACTATTCGTAAAATCGGATTTTATCAGCTCAAGTTGGAATAACGGCAATTAGTCCATGTTGACCGAGTATTTATCTATTTACTTTCGAGCCTATTTGAACGATAACTTTTATAAATAAATGTCTGCTTTTCGAACAAAGTGAATACTCAGAATTCGATTCTGATGTCCGAACTTAAGGTCCGGTATTGTCTATTTGTGAGGTTTACTTGTAGACAATAGCAGCCGTTGGGATGCCGTATTTTGGTCAAGCCTTAAGGCGTACTTCTACAAAAAAGCAGACATTAGAATTCGTTGTTTTTAGGAAGTAAAATTTAGCTTTAATTCAAATCTCTACACGAAACTGAATTCACTAGAGAGTTCTCTAGATATCTAGTGCTAATTCCGAATGTGACCCAAGCATTTAAAGAATTTGGACATTTCCAATTATGCGATTTTTTATAAGACTAAGAACTGGATACTTATGGGGCAAAGCGGTTTACTTCGCATCGGAAGGTATTTATTCGAAGAGTTATGACTTTTTAATCAGATTAGATGATCTAGAAGTTTCGACTCGAGTACATTGGTCGCTTTTGCAATCGCATGTTTGTATGAGGCTTGGAAAAAACGCTGAAGCCACCAAATCTCTCAGAAAAGCATTATCGGGTTTAAAAGTGTCGAAGAGATTCAATTCTGATGAAAAGGCTTACCTAACTAAGTATGCTAGAGCTATTGCAATAGAGCTCGGGCAAGGTTTTGATGAAATCGTGCCAGACTATAACCTAGCAAAGGTCGATGACCGCTGGATAAGTCTTTTTCCAATTGGAGCCTATAAATCCATTTAATTTATGGATGTTAGAAAAAAGGAATTCATTTTTAACTTATCCGACACTTAACGGATTTCAGTCATCTCACGAGTCTTAGCTTTCATAACGACCGCTTTTCATTCCTAGCAGAAA
>NZ_LWGF01000790.1:0-1565 GCF_001635355.1 Oleiphilus sp. HI0125 | reverse complement strand
TGTTTGCTCATCAAACTTCACTGCAAGATCGACAGTCGACTTAGGAATCAAACATGAATAGAGGCGTATCTTCGGCCAAACAGTAGGGCGACCTCCGACAATGCCTGTAATACCCGGAGCCATGCCAGTTGCGGCTTGAGCAATTTCTTTTGAAAACAATACAAGCGACTTTTTGTCTGGGCTAGCGACAGAAATCTTCACAACAATCTCTCGACACATCTCAGCCTTGGCATGCTCGCCGTATGTGGCTTCAGAACCGAGTAGTTCGATACTGGTTTCCGAATAAGGTCTTAAGCCTTTTGCTTCGATCATACGGGAGGTTTTAGACAAAATGGCTTTGGCCACGGCTTGTGCTTTTGCTTTTGCATTGATGCCAGCAAGTAAAAATGTCACGGTACATTTAAAACCGTCGGGGTAGGTGGCCGATACTTTGTATTGATCAGTTGGTGCTTTACCTAGGGCGCCAGATACCCGAACGAGATTGTCTGCGGCTTGTTCTAGCTTCACTTGTGTAAAGTCACACACAACATCAGGAAGGATATAGTTTTCTGGGTCGCCGATTTCGTAAACGATTTGCTCTGCAACCGTTGCTGTTGTGACTAAACCGCCCGTTTTTTCAGGCTTTGTGATAACAAATTCTGCGTCTTGATCTATTTCTACAATAGGGAAGCCCATGTCATCAAACCCATCTTTGACCAGTTCCCAGTCAGTGAAATTACCACCAGTACAGTGCGCTCCACATTCGATAATGTGTCCAGCTAGAGAGCCTTGAGCGAGTTTGTCGTAATCGCTCCATGACCAATCAAATTCATGCATCATGGCGCCGAGAACGACTGCACTGTCGACTACGCGACCGGTAATGACAATATCAGCATCTTCAGCAAGAGCAGCCGCAATGGCTGGAGCACCCAAGTATGCATTCATACTTACGAACATAGGAGGCATAGGTGTGCCAGAGAACATTTCAACGACGCCTTGATCAGCGAGCTTTTTCTTTAATGGAAGGACGTTGTCTCCATCGACCATAGCGATCTTTAATTCGATACCCGCTTTTTCTGCTATCGCTTTTAATGCTTCTACGCACGCTGCTGGATTTACGCCGCCGGCATTACTGATCACTTTAATGCCTTGGGTTTTGATTTTCTCAAGAAGAGGTGCCATGACCGTCTTCACGAAGTCTGGTGCAAAGCCAGCGCTCGGATCTTTCATTTTCTGACCAGCCATAATCGACATGGTGATTTCTGCGAGATAGTCAAAAACCAAGTAATCGATGTTGCCTTTATCGACGAGTTGCTGTGCTGCGGTTTCGGTGTCACCCCAAAACGCTGATGCGCAACCAATTCTTATTTTTTTCGCTTCTGCCATTGTGCGTTTTTTCCTGTCTAAGACGGCGCTACTCGCGACGTGAAACTGAGTTAAAAAAGCAGATGAGATGGGTTACTCATTTTTGGTATCAGCACCTTACCAAGCAAGTGCTTGGTTTGTAAATAGTTCGCAAGCTCGTTATTATCAGTTTTTTGTAAATACTTATTTCTAGGGAGTGGCTGGTGGCCGTTATTGTTGAA
>NZ_LWGF01000789.1:0-1992 GCF_001635355.1 Oleiphilus sp. HI0125 | reverse complement strand
TGGCTTAGACGCTTATAAAGTGGCGCAAGAGCTAGCTCCATTTTGGCTACACGACCGAGCAGAGGATGAAGCGCGCAAACAGAAAGAGTTGGCTTTGCTTGGACGACTGCCGCAAGGCTTAGTTGCTGAGTTAAAACTAGACAGTCTCAAATCTAGTTATGGAAATTTTATTGAACGCATCGCTAAGGCTTCATGCGACGATGAGACTAGCAAAGTTATTCCTTATTCATTTGAGTTAGCGTTACCGGAAAACCTAACTGGCATTTCAATGCAGGGAGATGTGTTCTTAGCCCCCGAGACTGCCATCGATGTGCGATTTGGAAAGTACTGTCATAAATGGATATTCGGTGCTTGGGCAAAACACGTGGCTTGGAATGCACATGTGCATTCAGGCAACGACGTTTCTAAGAATAAAGCTAGCGCTGAAAATAATCCGACCAGTCTTCCCCTAAAAACAACGAACATCTGGCGTAAGGGCCAAATTGTGTTCCCAGCCTTAACTGCGGAGCAAGCTGGCACCTACTTGAGCGAGCTTGTGCAATGCCTTGTGCAATTCTCAAATAGCCCATTGCAGTTTCTTCCTGAGCAGGCTTACAAGCTAGCGTTTGCGTATTTTGATAGTTCCGAAAAAGCTTATAACGAATGCGAGCTCGGTAATGAGTCTGCGTTGGTATGGAATCGTTTAGGCGAGTTGAGTGAGGACACAGAGCTAGGCAAATTTATTCCAGAGCCAGATGAGTATGTGTTGATGCAGCAAATTCTGCGTCATGCGCCGGTTAAAAAATCTCGTAGCAAAAAGAAAGATGATGATTCTGACATTGCGGCCAATGATGACGTTGAACGTATTACGGTAGAGGAGGATCGATAATGAATGAGACTCCAATGAACTCATTAGCGCCAGAAACGCTAGATCTAAATACCTTTCCTTTAGAGGGACTTGCCTTAATTGAAGCGAGTGCAGGCACGGGTAAAACCTATGCCTTGTCGAATTTGGTTCTGCGTTACATTCTCGAGAAAAACTATCAGATAGAGCAGATCTTGATAGTGACGTTTACCGATGCCTCGACACAAGAACTCCGTGTTCGGGTGCGGGCGAATATTGTTCAGTACATTAAGTATCTTGAGCGTTTAATTGAGTTTTATGATGAGCTGGAAGTCGATAGTGATGGCAGTAGTGAAGCAGTAAGTGAGAGCAGATCAGATATAGATGCTGCGCAATTAGAGTCGCTTATTCCTGACGCTTTAGCGCGCAATATTATTGGCCGCTTGGATAATCTAAACCAAAGCTTATTGGCTTTAAAAATCGCCGAACAGAGTATCGATCTTGCCGAGATTCATACGATTCACGGTTTCTGTCAAAAGGTCGGGCGCGACAATTCAGTGCTTTTGAATGTTCCTTCGAACCAAGAGCTTAAAGAAGACCTTAAGCCAATGCGTTTAGAGGTTTGTCAGGATGTTTGGCGTAGTGAAATTTTAAAACTGAAGCCAAGCGTGTTGCGCTATGTGCTAAACAATTGGGGTAACCCAGCTACATTACTGTCAGCACTTTCTGTGTTCAGCTCGCGTATTCCAGAACGTATCTATCCAGCAGTGAGTTTTGATGACGATGGACTATCTCCCATACGTCAATGGCAAGATGATTATGCGCAAATAGAACAGTGGGTTGAAGATTTAAAAACCTTAGTTCTGGTGCATATTGATGATGTGACGAAGTTAGTCGGGGAGTCTGACCTCACTCGTCTCAACAACAAATTAACTTGGCTAAATAAAATTAGATCTTGGGCGGAAGATAGTGCGAGTGGTCTGCCAGATAGCTCCCTTAAGTTTGATAAATTCTTCGAAAGTCATCTTCCTAATGAAACGAAAAAGGGCAAGCAACCACCCGAGCATGCTTTTTTTGTATTTCTAGAAAAACACTTTGTAAACGAACCCGCAGACCCGAAACCAATATTTGTTCAGGCAGTGTTTAAGCAGATAAATGAGATATTTGAG
>NZ_LWGF01000788.1:0-1981 GCF_001635355.1 Oleiphilus sp. HI0125 | reverse complement strand
ATATGCATCAATTGGCGGGGGCTTTATTGTTGTTGAACAAGAGCTTGATCAGCATGTGTTGAGCTTAAGTCAGGTCGATATCCCTTTCCCATTTTGCAACGCGCAAGAAATGCTAAGCATGAGTGGAGATTCGGCTTTAAGCATTGCTGAGATGAAACTGAAAAATGAACTGTGCTTTCAAGAAGAGGCGACGTTTTCAGAACATGTTTTAACAACATGGCGTGCAATGCAGAGCTGTGTTGAAAAGGGACTACAAGCAGAAGGTGAGCTTCCCGGAGTTTTAAGAGTACAACGACGAGCCGCGACACTTTTTCAAAAACTCGTGAAAAGCCCTGTAAATATAGAGTGTCATGAATGGCTGAGTGTTTACGCGATTGCCGTCAATGAACAAAATGCGGCAGGAGAGTTGATCGTGACAGCGCCGACGAATGGTGCGGCGGGCGTTGTGCCAGCGGTGTTGTATTACATGGATAATCACTATTTTGAGCATGGCTTGAGTGATGCTCAGATCCTGACATTCTTGTTGAGTGCGGCAGCGATTGGCGGATTGATCAAACATAATAGTTCTATCTCTGGTGCAGAGGTTGGCTGCCAAGGTGAGGTGGGAGCTGCATCGGCAATGGCTGCTGCAGGAGCTTGTGCTCTAAAGGGTGGAACGCCTGAGCAAGTAGAGCATGCGGCAGAAATCGCTTTAGAGCACCATTTGGGGATGACGTGCGATCCGATTCAAGGCTTGGTGCAAGTGCCTTGCATAGAAAGAAATGCTTTTGGAGCGGTGAAAGCATGGCTCGCATCAGATCTCGCTCGCAATGCTGAAGGCGAGCATATTATGTCGTTGGATCGCTGTATCAGTGCGATGCACGAAACCGGTTTAGCAATGTCGGACAAGTATAAAGAGACATCGTTGGGCGGTTTAGCTGCGTCTTGGGTCGAATGTTAGCCGATTTAGGCGCGGGAGCTTCCGACTTCTGACGCGGCAATAACCTCTTGTTCGTTTGTTGCTGATGCGCTCCATGCCTGCATGGCAGTTAAGGATAGCAGGGCATCCATATACGCGAGGCTGGTGTCAGAAACTTCAATGTTGTAAGTGGCTAAGCGTGTCGCGACTGGTGCAAACATGCAGTCAACAATACTGAAGTTTCCAAACAGAAAGTCGCCATCATGACGATTAAGGGCGTCTTGCCACATGCCGTCGATACGGTGGATATCATGCTCGCATTTGTCACTAATCTTAACGCGACGCATGGCTCTGATATTCATGGGTAATTCAGTTCTTAATGCTGAGAATCCAGCATGCATTTCTGAGCAATAAGCTCGCGCTAAGGCACGGTCTTTTATCGAGGCGGGGTAGGCCTGCCCATTCAAATAGGTTTCGTTGATATATTCGCAAATCGCCATGGACTCCCAAACAATCAAATCACTATCGATAAGAACAGGCACTTTGAAGGACGGAGAATACTCTGCGAGTAACTCATGCGTTCTAGCTTGTGCGAGCGGTATGCGTGTTTCTTCAAAAGGAATATTGAAGTAGGAAAGTAGTAACCATGGCCGTAAAGACCAAGAAGAGTAGTTTTTGTTTCCTATGACTAATTCCATACTCGCTCCCTTTAGTCGAGTTATCCGCCCGAGCGTATTACAGTATAGCCCTTATCTTCCAGGAGCTTGACCAAGATATCGCGCTGGTCTCCTTGAATTTCGATAGTGTGTTCTTTTACTGCTCCACCAACGCCACATTTCTTTTTCAATTCCTTCGCAAGCGACTTCAATTTATCACTTGGTTCGAGAATGCCATCAACGAGCGTAACGCCTTTTCCGCCGCGGCCTTTGCGTTCGTATCGAACCCGTACGATGCCATCTCCTTCAGGAATCTCGTCCTTACTGCAGGCACAAGCTGAGATTGCTTGCTCGCAATTTGGGCAGGTTTTGCCGTGCTCAGTGGAGTAAACCAATCCACCAAGATCTGAGAGGGAGTTTAATTTCT
>NZ_LWGF01000787.1:0-1808 GCF_001635355.1 Oleiphilus sp. HI0125 | reverse complement strand
GCTTCGAGCATCGCACCAACCATTTGCGCTATTTCAAAGCCTCCAAACGTTTGGAGAACGTCGTGAACACCGTCTATTTGACCATGATAGATAAAAGACTTTTCAAGTACCTGAATTTTATGACTCAGTTGACGGTCATTAAGCCCCGTACCGCGACCAGCTATTTCTGATACCGGAATCCCAATTAACTGGGAAATAAGAGCAGCTGCAGATGCCGTATTTGCAATACCCATTTCACCAAACCCAACAACATTGCAGCCTTTATCATGCAACTCACCAAGAACATCCGCACCTGATTGTAAGGATTGATTCAGTTGCCACTCGGTCATCGCCTGATCAACTAAAAAGTTACGCGTTCCTTTTGCTATCTTGCGATAAACGATCGGCAAATCATCAGGAAATTCATAGTTAACACCTGCATCAACGACCTGAAGATCCATACCATTCTGGATCGTAAATACATTGATCGCAGCACCTCCAGCAACAAAGTTCATGACCATTTGCCAAGTCACTTCCTGCGGATATGCGCTCACGCCTTCTTCGGCGATACCATGATCGCCTGCGAAAACCAGCATGGTCGGTTTGGTGAGTTGAGGTTCCAGCGATTGCTGAATTAAACACACTTGTTTCGCTAACGCCTCAATATCTCCAAGCGCACCAATAGGCTTGGTCTTGGTATCTATTTTTCGCTGAACGCTATCGGCAAAGCTCATTCTAGTAATCAACACCCTTACGTGCTTTCACACCTGCTTTATACGCGTGCTTCACTTCCTTCACCTCAGAAACGGTATCGCACAAATCTCTTAAAGCGCTACCACCGCCACGACCCGTAACAATCACACTCTGCTCGGGTGGTCGGTTCGCGATTGCATCCAAGATCATCTGCTCATCGAGATACTTATAGGCAATCATATAGGTCAATTCATCAAGTAAAACGAGATCAATACTTTCGTCTTTCAACATACGTTCGGCTTCAACCCAGGTCGTTTGAGCAGCTTCAATATCAGCCGTTCGATCTTGCGTATTCCAAGTAAACCCAGTACCCATCTGGTAAAAATCAACTTCTGGCATCTTCTCTTTCAGAAAGATCTCTTCTCCTGAAAGCTGAGCACCTTTAATAAATTGAACAACGCCAACTTTATGCCCATACCCCAAGGCACGTAATACCATTCCAAACCCAGAACTGCTTTTGCCCTTGCCGTTACCGGTAAGTAGCAAAGAAATACCGCGTTCTTCATCAGCCGCTGCAATATGCGCGTCTACTTTTTCTTTTTGCTTTTGCATCGCTTTCTTGTGGGATTCGTTTTTAGCATTCTCGTCTGTCATAAACCTTCTCTTACTTTGTTTAAAGCTACGCTTATCAATACGCTACTTTTTGATTTGTCTAATATCATCAAACACTTCGCAAATTTGCTGCATGCCATAGAGTGTTCGATATGAAAACCGGTGCAATAAGTCACCATTAAAAAATACGATATGATCGTTTTTAACCGCAGGAATCTCGGGCCAGTCATTCCACATATTCAAGTCCATTTCTGTACCGTGATGCGTTGGCACAACGATGACCTCTGGACGCAAATCAATCACGGATTCTAAACTTACTTGCGGGTAATCCATTGAAGGGTCGTCGAACACATTTACAGCACCGCAACCCGCGAACATTTGATTAATCCAACTCCCTGCGGCCATTGTACGTAATGGCTTAGACCACAATTGATAGAAGAAACTGACAGGTTTTCTAGACTGATAATTGTCACGTAAAGAATCTAGACGCTCCCGATAGTTTTGCGCCTGCACCTGAGCTTCAG
>NZ_LWGF01000786.1:0-1785 GCF_001635355.1 Oleiphilus sp. HI0125 | reverse complement strand
ATGATCTGAGGTACATCATTAGTACCAATAATGGTGACGGTAATAGCTTGATCGGTTGTAGCGCCATGTTGATCAGTCACTTTCATCATGACTGTCTCGGTGACCACTTCGCCTGCTGAAAGCGTATTGACCAAAGAATTATGGAAATTTGCGCCCCAAGTTCCTGTGGTCTCGTCAATAATATAATTGCCCCATTTTCCCAACACGAGGCCGGTGCCATTACTAGAACTGTGTTGATTCTCCCAACTAAAACTCAAGGTGTCACCAGTATCTACATCCTGAACAATGGGCGTCTTACCACGTATGGTCGGGTATTGTCCTTCGGTAAAGGTCGCTGTTAAGTCACCTCCGATCACGGCGGGCGCATCATTGGTGCCCGTTACATTTACCGTTATGAGCTGTGTCGCCGTTCCGCCTTGGCCATCGCTCACTTCAACTGTAAAACTCTCAGTCTTCACATCGTCCTTGGCGATTGACTGTGTTGCCGTCAGATTATTATCAAGCGTATAGGTCCATCGGCCAGTATTAGGGTCAATGCTGAGTTGACCATAACTACCCTGCCCAGAGCCATTTAGTGTCCATGCATGAACATCATTTTTATCGACGTCTCGAACCTGTAATTGTCCCGATGTGATATTGATTGATGCATCTTCAATAACACCGCCAGTGCTAGTGCCCGAAATACTAGGAGTGTCATTGGTACCATTAACCTGAACGCTAATAGCTTGAGTCCTTGTACCACCTTGCCCGTCATCCACTTTCATATAAAAGGTTTCAGTTGCAATTTGTCCTTGAGACAATGCTTGGGTGGCAGGATTTGAATGATCGAGTTTATATTCCCATTTGCCTGTTTGCGCATTGACGCTAATGCTACCAAATGCTCCTTGGCCGCTACCTTGGATACTCCAGGCATGCACATCATTTGCATCAAGGTCATGGACACGAAGTTGACCTGATGTCGTGCCAACTTGGTCTTCGGTTACAGCGCCACTCGCTGTACCAGAAATAGATGGGCGATCGTTGCTTCCGACTACATCGACAAGCACTCTCTGAGTAGTGATGCCTCCATTGCCATCATCAACGCCTACATAAAATACTTCTTTGACAATTTGCCCTTGGCTGAGCGCTTGGGTTGCTAAATTTGAGTTATCAAGCGTGTATGTCCATTGACCGTTCTTTGCATCAATATTAAAGCTGCCATAGCTACCTGTTCCCGAGCTATTCATCGACCAAATGTGAGTATCTCCAGCATCCACATCGCTGACGTTTAAACGTCCGCTTTTGGTCAGCAGAGCGTCTTCGGTTACAATGCCTTGAGTTGTTCCACTTATGATCGGAGTATCGTTCGTTCCATCGATTGTGATAGTGACTGATTGCGGCACAACGCCGCCTTTCCCGTCATCGACATTGACGATAAATGACTCGGTGACCGTTTGGCCGAAAGCCAAAAACTGTGTTGCTTGGCTTGTGTTATCTAGGGTGTATATCCATTTTCCAGTCTGCGTATCAATCGACAGCGAACCATAATTGCCCTGCCCTGTTCCAGAGACAGACCAGGTGTGTGAATCCGGTGTATCCACGTCCGAAACGTTTAACTGCCCCGATACGTTCTTCAGCACATCTTCAACAACGGATCCTGTTGAAGCTCCACTGATTTGAGGTAAATCATTCGTGCCTTGGACTTGTATGTTGATCGGAACAAATTGTGTACGCCCGTACGCATCAACGAGCTCAACTTGAAAAGTCTTCGTTAAACTCTCGCCTTGCGCGAGTGACTGCACACTC
>NZ_LWGF01000785.1:0-824 GCF_001635355.1 Oleiphilus sp. HI0125 | reverse complement strand
TGATCAATAAACCTTCTGGCTTGGCTGTTCATGGCGGAAGTGGTGTGAACTTGGGTTTGATAGAGGCTTTGCGTACAAAATACCCCGAACATCAGTTTCTTGAGCTCGTTCATCGATTAGATCGAGATACCTCTGGTGCTGTTCTGATTGCTAAGAGTCGTCCTGCCTTAAAAGCACTTCATGCGCAATTTAGAGATGATACGGTGAACAAGATTTACCATTTAGCGGTATTCGGTAAATGGCCAAAGCACAAAGTGATGGTGGATGCTCCGCTTCGTAAGAATGAGCTCAAATCTGGCGAGCGTATGGTGGTGGTGAGTGCTGACGGAAAACCGAGCCAAACGAAGTTTTCGATTCTGAATCGTTCGGATAAGTTTACCTTGGTTGAAGCAAAGCCGATTACTGGGCGTACGCACCAAATTCGCGTCCATGCCGCGTTTTCTAAACATCCAATTGTGGGGGATGTTAAGTATATTCAGAACTTGGTCGAAGATCAGGGCGGAATGGAGAAGGCGCGTTTGATGCTTCATGCGCGGGCCATAGAATTTGACTTGCCAATAAAGGGAGGCAAAACGCGACGCATGCGACTTGAAGCTGAATATGACGAGCGCTACACGCAAGCTCTGGAGAAAATGGAGTTACTTTAGTGCGATATTCAACGATAGTGTTCGATTGGGATGGAACCCTGGTAGATTCGGAGCGTCATATCGTTTCCTGCATCGCTGAATCTGCACAAGTGTGCGACCTACCTGAGCTCAGCTACGACCGCATGAAGAGTATCATCGGTCTCGGTATGAAAGAGGCTTTGTTTGATCTGTATCCTA
>NZ_LWGF01000784.1:0-1403 GCF_001635355.1 Oleiphilus sp. HI0125 | reverse complement strand
GCACCTGTAGGCAAACCAGTATCACTTACACGAATAGCTTCAACGCTTGTGTCAGAAGAGCTTTCAACAGTGATTTGAACACCATCGAATACGTAATCTGTACCTTCGCGCAAACGCACTGCTCGCCCTACAGATTTCAACACTGCGTTAGTAAGCGTTGGTTTAGCGCGTGGAGTACCCGTCGCAGACGTATCAAAGCTATCCGCTTCGATCACACGTGAACCAACTTCGTCGTCCACAATTTTCTGCTCTGCATACACGTTTGAAAGCGTACCGATATAACCTTGGTCAGTATCGATTGAGTCATCACCAGCGTTGTAGATGTACAAACCGTCAACACTCACCGTACCGCCCCAAAGTTCGATACCATCATCTGCTGAACCGATAATCGCGATGTTGTTAATCGTTGTACCAGAACCAACAGATGCTAGAGAAAGACCGTTCAACTCTTTGTCTTTTTCTACTTCGTAACCTGAGTACTTGATAGCAACATAAGTCAATGTACCACTATCGTCTGCCGCAATTGTTACGCCGCCATCAGGACCATACTTCTGTGTGCCGGCTTCGTAAGTACGCTCGCCTTTGTTGTTGGTTGATTGACCAAGAATCGTCAAACCACCCCATTGGCCTTGCTCGTCACCGCTGTTCAAACCAGCAATATCTTGCGCCGAAGTGAAGATAATTGGATTCGCTTCTGTACCCGCAGCATTGATGGTTGCGCCACGGTTGATCGCCAAGTAAGAGTTACCTGTTGCACCGAACAAAGTTGTACCTGCCTCAATGGTCAGTTCCGCGCCATTAGTCACGTTCACTTCACCGGTAATCGCATAAAGGTTGCCACTAGTTAGCGTACGATCTGTTGTAATGTCTCCAGAAAGAACCACAACAGGCTTGTCATTTACAACTTCAAGTGCCCATTCGAAGATGCTTAGGTCTACGCCTGCAACAGTATTGTCAGCGTCTACTTCTGTGGCAAACGCAACATCTGACGAATCTAAGTAATTCTCATCGACCATATCGCCAGACACACCAACCACTTCTTTCACATTGCTCAATGCGCGGAAAGTGTTCAGGGTATCTGTGTCGCGGTAAATACCTAGACCTGAAGTGATGACACCATCTGCACCAATTGAGCCTGTGTCAGTCTTATTGATCACCAATTCAACCGCATCATTTTTGATACCAAGACCACCAGCAGCAACTTCAATTTGGTCGCCTGTAATGGTGTTATCGCTAATACGGATTGCAGCGATGTCTTTCAAGTAATCAACATCAGCCGGATCAGCTGAACTAGATTTGACGTTAATCTGGACGTTATCGAAAACGTAACCCGTGCCTTCACGTAGGCGAACTGCGCGGCCGATTGTGTCGAGCGTTGCGTTCTTAAGGTTTGGTTTCGCTTG
>NZ_LWGF01000783.1:0-716 GCF_001635355.1 Oleiphilus sp. HI0125 | reverse complement strand
TCGAGATATAGAATGCAACCCTTATCCACATTTAATTTCGGGTTATCCATTGGTTGGACAAAATCGAATACACGATCCTTATGGCGGACGGCATCTATGTAGCCTGTAAACATATCGCTCATGCTGCAGCCTCCTTACGCGCCATTAGACCAGCCACACCTTTTGGTAAAAATATTGTGGTCACGACAAACAAGCCACCCAGGGCAAACAACCAAACTTCGGGAAGTACGCCGGTAAAGTATGTTTTGGCATAGTTAACAAATATCGCCCCTACAACAGCGCCGTAGAGTGTCGCTCGACCGCCTAATGCCACCCATACAACCAACTCAATTGAATTCAAAGGAGAGAATTCATTCGGATTGATAATGCCAACTTGTGGCACATACAACGCGCCTGCAATACCTGCTAATGCTGCTGAAAAAGTCCAAATCCATAACTTAAAGTTTTCAACTTTGTACCCAATAAAGCGCGTTCTTGATTCCGCATCCCGAATCGCCATCGCCAGACGACCAAGCTTCGAGGTCACAATAAATCGACAAGCAATATAACCGCATGCAAGCGCGAGGGCAGACAAGCCAAACAAGGTCAGCCTTGTCACATCAGACTGAAGATCAAACCCTAAAATGTCTTTAAAGTCTGTCAATCCGTTATTGCCACCAAAGCCCATCTCGTTTCTGTAGAAAGCGAGCATCAAAGCAAAGGTTAAAGCTTGCGTG
>NZ_LWGF01000782.1:0-1277 GCF_001635355.1 Oleiphilus sp. HI0125 | reverse complement strand
CTGTATGTACAACAGAACTTGGCTACATGGCGCGAATTCAGCCAGAATTTGAAAAACGTAACACCAAGATTATAGGGTTGAGTATTGATCCTCTCGATGACCATCATGTATGGATTAAAGATGTTGAAGAAGTAGGGAGTACGACAGTCAACTATCCTGTTATTGCTGACACGGATCTGAGTATCGCAAAACTTTATAACATGTTTGCGGCGGATGAAGAGGGGTCAGCAGAAGGCAGAACGGCAATGACCAATGCTACAGTTAGGTCTGTTTTTGTCGTTGGACCGGATAAAAATATCAAGCTTATGCTGACTTATCCAATGACAACGGGACGTAACTTTGATGAGATTCTGCGAGTGCTAGACTCGATGCAGTTGACGGCTAAACACAAAGTCGCCACACCAGTAAATTGGAAGGATGGTGAGGATGTCATAATTGTTCCAGCTGTTTCTAATGACGAGGCTGAAAAAAAATATCCGGACGGATGGGAAACGGTCAAGCCATACTTACGTAAAGTTAAACAGCCCACTGACTAGTTGTGGCGATAGCCTTATGCTCTGCAAGCCTAGCTGTAAACGATCTTGCTTTAGCCTGCGTTAATTTGGCTTTACGCTAACTCGTTTAGGGTCCGTCCAGATTTCTTGATCAACATTTTGACATAACTCGGGATGGTCAGGCGCGTGAAAGGTTGGATCTAGTCCAGCCTTTCTCTGCTTTATGTAGTCTTTCGTGAGCTTAAAAACAATCCCAGAAAGCAAAGAAATCGATACCAGGTTAATAATGGCCATTAAACCCATCGATGCATCGGCAGTGTTGAATACGGTCTCAACGCTTTGTATCGAACCCCAAATAACCATTGCAATTAAACCAATCCGTATACCGACCAAACCTTTTGTCGATTGCACCCCAAGAAAAATCATTGCATTTTCAGCGTACGAGTAATTGCCAATTATTGATGTGAAAGCAAAGAAGAAAATGGCGACAGCAATAAAAATGAAACCGGTTTCGCCTATATGCTGTGCGAGGGCTAACTGAGTTAATTCAACGCCACTGGGCCCAACACCTGGCTGATAAATACCAGACAACAAAATAACGACGGCTGTCGCGGTGCAGACGCAAATGGTATCAATAAATACGCCAAATGCTTGGACAAAACCTTGGCTAGATGGATGATGTGGCACAGGAGTCGCGCTTGCAGCGATGTTGGGCGCCGATCCCATACCGGCCTCATTTGAAAATAGTCCGCGTTTGATCCCATTTAGGAGAGCAACCATCAC
>NZ_LWGF01000781.1:0-1103 GCF_001635355.1 Oleiphilus sp. HI0125 | reverse complement strand
ACGACCGCAAGTGTCAGCAACAATTTCAAGCATCACGTTATTAAAATTTGATCGAAGCTCTGAACCTGCAGTGAGGTAAACAGCACCCTGCTCGCGCACAGTATCCATCGCGCTGTAACGTTCAGTCGGGTTGTGTGCATTAAAAAACAAGGTGTCAGCGGCTTGGTTGCCTTCTAGGTCTAGAATACGGATGATTTCTCCCGCATTGACCACACCAATGTAATAGTCCCCTGCATCAACCACTTGTCGGGTCAGTGCATTTTCAGGAAGTAATGTGCTCTCAATAATCATGGCGTGCCCCCTAAGCCCAACTGATACAAGGCATTGTTTGCAAATCCTCGTCCATTTTCAGGGCGGAAATTCTTACAGTAATCATCTTCGGTGACAGGCAATGCCTCACCCAATTCAATTTTTACGTCCATTGTTGGGTAGCTTGAAGACTGATCTAAAGGATGTGGGCAGGTATGCAGCACAACAATGGAATCTATCTCCATACGCAAAGTCACTGAAGCACCTTGTGTATCTGCCGAGGCATCAAGTGCCATCTGACCTTCAGAATTTACCGAGACCTTACTAAACCAATTAATGTTTGCCGCCAAATCTGCGGGGCCCAAACCATATTTCGCAAGCTCTACTAAGGTCGCGTCGTGCCCATTTTGCAGCCAATCATTTCGATCTGTTTGATAGTCACGCGCACCCCAGCGCGCCTCAATATGAGAGGCATGAGAATTACCACAAACTGATTCGTGCCAGCCGAGAGAATCCTCAACGATCGAAGCGAAAATTCGCCCCATATCTGAATACAAGCAATTGCCTTTTGTGAGTTTAAATGTGTGCTGGCACTTGAGGGTATCAGGCGCGTTGTAGCGCTCTAATAAGTCCTCGGGGTTATAAAACAACATTCCAACGTTGGCGCCGCCAAGTAAGTCTGTTAGTCGTAAAATCGTGCCTTTACGTAAGCGAAAAGACCAATGTGAGCCTTCCGCAATTTGAGTGGTGTAAGAAATAGAACGGATGTACTCGCTCATAACTTGTCCTTACTTTCTTTTTTAATAGATGTAGCCGCGCAAAACACGACTGGTTGCTAATGTCTCTTATTACTT
>NZ_LWGF01000780.1:0-18907 GCF_001635355.1 Oleiphilus sp. HI0125 | reverse complement strand
TAGTGATAGTTGTTCACGAAGCTCTAGGATGTGCTCGGACCAATACCGTTCAGCGTTAAACCAAGGAAAGTGCATTGGGAATGCGGGATCTTGCCAACGACGAGCTAACCAAGCTGCGTAGTTCATTAGACGCAAGGTTCTTAGTACTTCAATGAGTCTAAGTTCTTTGAGTTCGAAGTTAGCGAATTGTTCGTAACCCTCAAGAAACTCTGATAGGAGTGAAGTTTGCTGAGTGCGATCTCCCGATAATAAGAGCCAGATATCTTGAATGGCTGGCCCCATAAGGCAGTCGTCAAAATCGACGAAGTGCGCAAGGTCATCTCGCCAAAGAATGTTACCCATATGGCAATCGCCGTGTATGCGCAAGAAACTAGGGTCGGCTTCATCCCAAATTGATTCCATTAGGCTAATTAAGTCATTGCTGAGCGAAGAGTATGCTGACTCCAAACTCATCGGAATGAACTCATTGGTAAGGAGAAAGTCGCGACTTTGTTTGGCCATCCTATCGATACTAATTGATGTGCGATGTTTGAATTGCTTGGTCGCACCGCATGCATGTAATCGTCCAATATTTAGACCGATTCTGTACATTGTATCTGGGAGTTCAAGCTCAGGAGCATAGCCGCCTTGCATTGGAAATAGTGCGAACTGAAATCCGTTAAATTCGTGAATTGAACTGTTATTAACGAGTGACGGAGCAACAAGATTAATTTCTTGTTGCTGCAGCTCAAAGCAAAAGTCATGTTCTTCTCGGATCGCTTCCGTTGACCAGCGGTTGGGTCGATAAAATTTAGCGATGCAAGGTGAGCCATCTTCAATACCAACGCGATATACACGGTTTTCGTAGCTATTTAGCGGGAATATGCGCTGATCGCTAATTAATCCGAGCGACTCTACAGCATCTATGACGGTATCTGGTACAAGGTTTTCGTATGGGTGTTGCATAGTGGCTATCAAAAATGGCTAATCGAACAAGTCTAACTGATGTTTGTCGTTTTTATTGTTACCAATCCGTACACCCAACCCTAGTAAGCGAATAGGCAGGTCTTTACGCTCCCATGCTTTTTCAATCATATTTATAAATGAGTCTGCAGATTTCCAATCTTCGATGCCTGCATGGATTGCTTCATCCATCGTGGTTTGTGTGAAATCATTAAACTTAAGCTTAATATAGCGCCCTAGTATGAGGTTTGGGTTTGCCTTGCTAACCCGTTCGGAAAGTTGTTCAAATTGCTTATGGAAAGCCGGAGAAAGCTCCTTCAATGAGCTAATGTCCGAACTGAAAGTGGTTTCGACAGACAAAGATTTTCGTTGGCGTTCTGTTACGACGGGGCGGTCATCAAACCCATTTGCGAGCTCGAGTAAGCGTTTCCCGTATTTTCCAAACCTCTCGATTATTTTATTTGAGTCGTAATTCCGAATATCTGTGCAGGTTTCGATATTCATCTCTTTTAATTTTTGAGCAGTGACCTTTCCTACGCCATTAATTTTAGTAACGGGTAGCGCGGCGACAAAGCTGTCAACTTGGTCAGGGGTAATGACAAATAACCCCGCCGGTTTGTTCCAGTCACTTGCAATTTTGGCGAGAAATTTATTAGGCGCTACGCCTGCAGAAACACTTAGATCAACCGTAGACTTGATGTCGTTTTGAATCGCTTGGGCGATTAGGGTTGCGCTTGAGTGAAATTCTGTACATTGAGAAACGTCTAGGTAGGCCTCGTCGAGGGATAAGGGTTCAATTAAGTCCGTGTATTGACGAAATACTTTATGCATTGCTAGAGATGCTTCACGATAGGCTTCGAAACGTGGCCTAATAAATACGAGCTGAGGGCAGAGTCTCAGCGCGACACTCGAAGGCATTGCTGAATGCACGCCATACTGTCTCGCTATATAATTACAGGTTGCGACCACTCCTCGCCCGTTGGGGTTTCCTCCAACAGCGATAGCTTGAGTTTTTAATGCCGGGTTGTCTCGTTCTTCGACGGAAGCGTAAAAAGCATCTGCATCAATGTGTATGATTTTTCTCATTTGCGATAGTGTATTCTATAAGGCGAAATCATTATCGCCTATGGACTGTTTTTAATTTAGGGAATTGTGGTCTTATGGATCGTTACAAGGTTGATACGGTCGTTATTGGCGCAGGTGTTGTGGGCTTGGCCGTCGCGTGGGCGCTTGCAAAACTTGGGCGTGAAGTTTGGATTTTAGAAAAAGAGTCTAGCTTCGGGCAGGGCACATCATCGAGAAACAGTGAGGTTATACATGCTGGAATCTATTATACAAAAGATAGTTTAAAGGCTCGATTGTGCGTCCAAGGTAAGCATTCGCTTTATCGTTATTTAGCTGATAGAGATCTGCCTTATAAGCGCTGCGGCAAATTAATTGTTGCTACTAATGATGCTCAGGTTGATGAAATAAATAACATTATCCAGCGAGCAAATGGAAATGGCGTTGAAGACCTTGAGATGCTTTCAGTATCTGCACTTCAAAAGCTTGAGCCGGCGTTGTCGGCAAAGGCAGCGATTCTATCCCCATCAACTGGCATAGTAGATAGCCATTCATTTATGCACAGTATGTTGGGAGATGCAGAGCGCGACGGGGCGCAGTTAGTTACTAATTGCCAGGTTGAGATTTGTGAAGCTTCTGACAATAAATATCTGCTGAATCTAGTAGGTCACGATTGCTTTCTAGAGGCCGTCAACATCGTTAATGCCGCTGGTTTGTATGCTCCTCATTTAGCTGAAGACATTTTTCACGCCTATGCTCAATGTGGGTATGATTTTCAAGGCGAGTATGCCAAAGGCAGTTATTTTACATACGATGGCCGAACTCCTTTCAATCGTCTCATTTATCCCGTGCCTGAAGATGGTGGGCTTGGTGTTCATCTAACGCTGGATTTAGCTGGCAGTGCGCGATTTGGGCCGGATGTCGAATGGAAAGGTGGACTAGGTGAGCGAGAGTTAATTGATTTTGACTACGCGGTTGATCCGTCGAGACGTAGTTTCTTTGCCTCGAGCATTCGGTCGTATTGGCCTGAGGTTGACGAAAGTCGTCTGCAGGCGGGCTATGCCGGTTTGAGGCCGAAACTAAAAATTAATGGCAGACTGTGTAACGATTTTCTGATTCACTCTGAGCGAGATCACGGATTAAAAGGTTTCGTAAATTTACTCGGAATAGAGTCGCCAGGACTGACATCTTCGATGGCTATTGCGGATTTAGTCTCCGAGTACTTTGCATGACAGTGCCGATTCCAATCAATTGACGTAAGGGGTAATTATTGTTTCGGAGTGCGCGCAAATGCCCAAATCTCAATTCTCTTCGCTCCAGCCTGTTTTAGCATTCTAGACGCTTCGTCTACCGTTGCTCCCGTGGTCACGACATCGTCAACAATAGCGATACTTTTTCCTTTGACGAATTCTATATTTCGAACGGAAAAACTGTTTTTAATGTTTTTCAGTCGAGCAGCTTTATTAGAGCGTTTTTGCTGCTTTGTTTCCTTAGTTTTAACAAGCAAATTGTTGCGATATCGAATGCCAGTTTTATGACTTAGCCGTGTAGCAAGTTCGTTAGCTTGGTCGAACTGATGTTCCTCATGTTTTTTGGGGTGCATAGGGATAGCGCACAAGAGGTCAGGGTAATCTGCGTTACTTAGTTTTCTGTTTTCAATAATAGCAATCGACATCGATTCGGCTATGTATTTTTTTGCGAGAAATTTAAAGTCGTGGCATAGCTTTGAGATTGGGAATTCGTATGAGCATGGAGCGAAAATTTGATCAAAGTGAGGCTGAGTATTTTTGCAGTCGTTACATATGGATTCATGAACTCTGACTGTGATTGAACATTTAGCGCACTTAGGTTGGCTTGCCTGAATGTCCTCCAAGCAGTTTTTGCACAAAGCGGTGTGCGAGTCAGAATGCTTGTTACATAAATGACAGCGATTTAAGAGTAGGTGCTTGTATAGCGTATTGAAAAGGTATTTTGACTTGTTAACCAGTATTTTGATTTTGGTTGACAAGTCGTGATCTGACTCTATCATTCACACTATCCTTGTGTTGATGCCAAGCAATGTAACACATCAACATTAATTTCCTCATTAAATAGATAGCAAGAGAGGCGTTTGGCCGAGATGAATATGAATGAACTAGGTGTGGTAAGGCATGACTGGGATAAAAAGGAAGTAGAGGAACTTTTTAATCTCCCATTTAATGATTTACTGTTCAAAGCTCAAGTGGTTCACCGCCAACATTTTGATCCAAATGAAGTGCAAGTGAGCACTTTGCTATCTATCAAAACTGGTGCATGCCCTGAAGATTGCAAGTACTGTCCGCAAAGTGGACATTACAATACTGGCCTTGAAAAAGAGAAGCTGATGCAAGTGGAAGCGGTATTAACAAAAGCTAAGCAAGCTAAGGAAAAAGGAAGTAGTCGTTTCTGTATGGGAGCCGCTTGGAAGCATCCGAGTGATAAAGACCTCCCTTACGTATTAGAAATGGTCAAGGGTGTTAAAGAATTGGGCTTAGAAACGTGTATGACTCTCGGTATGTTGAGAGATGATCAGGCTCAAGAGTTGGCAGATGCAGGTTTGGATTACTACAACCACAACCTAGATACGTCGCCTGACTTTTACGACAAGATCATTACCACACGAAGCTACCAAGATCGTCTTGATACCTTGCAGCATGTGCGTGATGCAGGTATGAAAATATGTAGTGGTGGCATTATTGGTATGGGTGAACGCGCATCAGATCGTATTGGCTTGCTAGTGCAGCTTGCCAATTTGCCGCAGCAACCTGAGAGTGTTCCTATTAATATGCTCGTTAAGGTAAAAGGAACACCCTTAGAAGATGTGGAGGATGTTGATCCGTTCGATTTCATTCGATGCATTGCTGTAGCGCGCATTATGATGCCGAAAAGTCATGTCCGCTTGTCTGCTGGACGTGAATCGATGAGCGATGAAATGCAAGCGCTTACCTTTATGGCGGGTGCTAACTCGATCTTTTATGGAGAGTGCTTGCTAACTACTCCTAACCCCGAAGCGCACAAAGATATGCAGCTATTTAAGCGCTTAGGCTTGCGTCCAGAGCAGCGTATTGAAGAGTCTGATGAAACACAAGAAGCTGTGCTGAACCAAGCAATTGTGAAGGATCAAGAAGCGAAAAATCCAATGTTCTATGAAGCAAGTGCAACTAGTGCTGGCGATTCAGTCCAACACTAGGTTTGTCTGTGGCGTACGACGCACCTTATTGGCGTGATCAACTATCTCTGATTGAGCAGAAAGCGCTTCTCAGAAAGCGCTTTGATGTTCACTCTCGAAGTGGAGTTGAGCTCGTCACTAATGGCGAGAAATTAACTAATTTTGCAAGTAATGATTATCTTGGCCTCGCGAGCCATCCTGAGATTGTTGAGGCCTTGTGCACGTCGGCACGCACCTATGGTGTCGGTAGTGGCGCTTCCGATGTTGTGTCTGGCCACTTTCAGGCGCATTCAGATCTGGAGCAAAAGCTAGCTCGCTTCACTAAGCGTGATAAAGCTTTGTTGTTTTCGACGGGGTATATGGCAAACCTAGCTGTTGCATCTGCGTTTGCCAATTCTCGTGCTCTATTACTACAAGATAAGTTGAATCACGCGTCATTGATTGACGGCGCCAAGTTGTCTGGTGCGAGAGCGCAAAGGTATCTGCATAATAACCCTGCTAGCCTCGGTAATTATCTAGCTAAACTGTATGACGCAGATAAATACGACCACTGCTTAGTTTTGAGTGATGGTGTGTTTAGTATGGATGGTAATGTCGCTGATATTTCTCAATTAAGCGAAGTATGCTCGTCTTATACATCTTTGCTCGCCATTGATGACGCGCATGGACTTGGGGTTTTAGGTGAGGGCGGTTGTGGTAGCGTGCTTTCACAAGGTGTTTCTCAAGAACAGTGCCCGCTGTTAATTGGTACATTCGGTAAAGCGTTTGGTACTTTTGGAGCCTTCGTCGCAGGACCTGAGGATCTTATTTCATATTTAGAGCAAGTCGCTCGCCCCCATATCTATACCACCGCGTTGCCGCCAAGTTTAGTCGATGCAACAAGTAAAAGCCTTTCGTTAATTGAAGCGGGTGATGATCTGAGGACTTTGCTCAATCAGCGAATTACTCAATTCAAAGAGGAATTGAGTGACAGTGGTGTTACTCTGTTAGATTCTCAGACTGCGATACAAGGCGTTGTATTAGGTGATAATCAGTTAGCTCTTGATGCAGGAGCATTTTTACGTGCTCGAGGCTTTTTAGTGGGCGTCATACGACCGCCCACTGTTCCCCAAGGTAGTGCCCGCTTGCGTATTACTATGAGTGCCGCGCATAACGCTTCAGATTTATCAAATTTGACTCAAGCTCTCAAAGAATTCCGCCGTGAGAGGATGGAGGCATGAGCAAGTACGTAGACCTTTTGTTTATTCAAGGTTGGTCGGTTTCTGAAGAATTCTACGCCGATTGGCTTCATGGTTTGTCAAAAGAACTTATGAGCAATCGATCAATCAAGATAGTAGCGTGCCCTGAGCGTGGCGATATTCGTTGGCTGGAGCATTTAGCCAAGGAATATGTATCGCCTAATACGGTGATTATTGGTTGGTCGCTAGGTGGAATGTTGGCCATTAAGCTCGCAGCTTACCTTGAAGGGGCTAATAAATCGTACGACCGTTTAGTGACACTAATGAGCTCGCCCAAGTTCGTAGAGTCGACGGATTATCAATGTGGTATGAAGCGACAGGACTTTGCTGATTTTGTGAGCTCTATTAGCGATGATCGAGCGATCGTTAAAACGTTTCCGTTTTTGTGTATCAAAGGTGCTCCTAAGCAATCCTCTTTATTGAAGCGAGTTCGCGAACAGTACGACCTTTGTTTATTAGAGGAATCAAATCGGTGCCAAAGCCTCAAGTTGCTAGGCGAATTGGATGTGCAGCAAGAGCTTGCCAACTTAACTCAGTCAGCACTCATGATATTCGGCGATCAAGATGTTTTGGTTAAGCAAAGCTGCGCTTTAGAGATTAAGAGCCAGTTTACTCATCATAAGAGCGTAATCATTGATGGTGTAGCGCACTTCCCGTTCGTTGATTCGGTGGGGCAGGTGCTTGTATCAGAGCTAAGTGACTTAAAGGCTGCGGTTTAAGATGTCCAATCAAAATGTAGCGAGTAAATCAGAGTTAGCAAATTCGTTCGGTAAAGCCGCTCAAAATTACGACGCTTCAGCATATCTACAGAAAATGGTTGGTAATCAGTTAATTGAGCATACTCTTGCGTGCGATGTTTCCTTCCCTCAAGGACTTGGGGGAGATCTTGGTTGCGGCACTGGGTATTTTTCCTCAGATGTAAAAACGAAATTCCAGCTCGCCGAAATGCTGTTGCTCGACATTTCTGAATCGATGGCGCGATACGCCTTTAGCCGGTGGTCTGAGGAAGCGTTGGTTGACGAACCGACTTCAACTCGTGCGTTTTATCCTCTAGTGCTAGATGCCGAAAATATAGCTTTGCAATCCGAGGTTCTCGATTTTTGCTTCTCCAGTTTGGCGCTTCAATGGGTGAATGACTTGAAAACAGCCTTAAAGCAAGCTCACGCTGCGCTAAAACCTGGTGGTGTCATAAGCTATTCAACCTTAGTCGATGGCACTTTGGATGAGTTGAAAACGTCATGGTCTAGGGTCGATGACGCAACGCATGTAAACGAGTTTATGACTTATAGGGCTTGCCTCAACGCTGCGTTGGAGCTTGGTTATGAAGTGTTAGTTGATGAGCAGTCTCCAATAGTTGTTGAGTATCAGCGTCCTATGGATTTAATGAAGGATTTAAAAGCGATCGGTGCGCATAATATCTCGAGAGGTCGCTCAAAGGGGCTTGCAGGTAAGGGTAAGCTAAAACGAGTACTTCAAGCATATGAAGACTTTCGGCATCCAGAGGGGCATTACCCAGCAACCTATCAAGTTGCGTATTTTGTGCTTAAGAAAAAACGATGAGTGATTAATGAAAAAATATTTTGTAACCGGTACAGATACTGAAGTAGGTAAAACTTTTTCTAGTTGTCGCTTGCTAGAAGAAGCGCATCGGCAAGGAATGAGCACCCTAGGGCTAAAGCCGGTGGCAGCGGGTTGTGAAATGCTCGATAGCCAGATGAAAAACGAAGACGCATTAGCTTTGATTGAGGCATCATCAGTCAAATTGCCTTATGCCCAGGTAAATCCAGTCGCACTGGAGACTGCGTGTTCGCCGCATATCGCGGCAAGTATATCTAAGAAGGCAGTTAGCGCTTCGCGATTGACCGGATACGTGCGCGGCGCGTTAATGAGCAAGGTAGACTTCGCGCTTGTTGAGGGTGCTGGAGGTTGGAGAGTACCAATTAGTCCTCGCGAAACCATGGCAGACCTCGCCAAAGAATTAGGTTATCCAGTTATTATGGTGGTTGGAATGAAGCTTGGTTGTTTGAATCATGCATTACTGACCGCAGAAGCGATCCGTAATGACGGGCTTGTATTAGCAGGTTGGATTGCGAATCAACAATCTTCAGACCAAATGAGCTGTTTTGATGAAAATGTTCATACTTTGCGCCAAGCTATAAATGCACCTTGCTTAGGTGTTTTGCCGCATCAATCAGGTAGCGTTTCTGCAGAATTTGGTAAATATATACATTTAGATTGTTTAACTGTGTAAAAGATATGCTCAATGCTTGCACAGCCAACCAAGCTTTGCTTCAATTAAAACGATCAGAAATTAATCAATGGTTTGGCAAATGAATATCAATGCAGTATCAGAAATCGGATTGAGCGGTGTACGCACAGGGTTAGAAGGTGCCGAAAAGGCAGCTGCTGACATCGTACGTGTTGGAACCGTAGATGGTGCTGATGGTACAAATGATGTTGTCGAACCAATCATTGAACTTCGCTTATATCAACGTTCTGTTGAAGCGTCATCACAAGTAGTTCGCACCGCGGATGAAGTACTTGGTACTCTTCTCGATACCCTAGCATAACCCTCGTTTAATTCTCCCTTGTTTAAAGGTTCGCGTTTTTGTGCGAGACGTACTCCTGTTTGTTCTCTTTTAGTTTCTCGTAATGCTTGACAAAGCATACAAGCGAACGTATGTTTCAAACACTCGTTTGATTTAGAGTCGAAACCGGCACGTGTACTGTTAACACGGGCTTTGAAATTTAATTAGTTTTCAAACGAAACCGAATAAAATTGAGGTAACGTTATGCCAGAATATAAAGCTCCCCTAAGAGACATTAAGTTCTTAATGGACGAAGTGCTTGATAGCGAACAGCACTACCAAAACATCGGTGCGACTGATGCAACTCCTGACATGATCGATGCGATTGTTGCTGAAGGCGCTAAGTTCTGTGAAGAAGTTCTTGCACCTATTAATCAATCAGGTGACCAAGAAGGTTGTACTTGGAGCGAAGACGGTGTTAAAACGCCGACTGGTTTTAAAGAAGCATATCAGCAGTACGTAGAAGGCGGATGGCCTTCAATGAACGCTCCTGTTGAGCACGGTGGTCAAGGTCTTCCAGAATCGATCAACATCATTCTCAGTGAAATGGTTGGTACTGCTAACTGGGCATGGGGTATGTACCCTGGTTTATCTCACGGTGCACGTGCAACACTTGAAGAGCACGGAACACCTGAGCAGCAAGAGACTTACCTGACTAAACTTATCTCTGGTGAGTGGACAGGTACTATGTGTTTGACTGAGCCGCAATGTGGTTCTGACCTAGGTATCCTTACTACTAAAGCTGAGCCAAACGCTGACGGTTCTTATGCTATCACTGGTACTAAAATCTTTATCTCTGCTGGTGAGCACGACATGGTCGATAATATCGTTCATATCGTACTGGCACGTCTTCCAGGTGCTCCGGAAGGTACAAAAGGTATTTCTTTGTTCGTCGTTCCTAAGTGTCTTCCTGATGCAAACGGTGAAGCAGGTGAGCGTAATGCTGTTTCTTGTGGTTCTATTGAGCACAAGATGGGTATTCACGGTAACTCAACTTGTGTGATGAACTTCGATGGCGCGAAAGGTTGGTTGATTGGTCCAGAAAACAAGGGCCTAAACTGCATGTTTACGTTCATGAACGTTGCGCGTATCGGTACTTCTATCCAAGGTCTTGCGGCTGCTGAAGGTTCTTTCCAAGGTGCACTTACATACGCTAAAGATCGTTTGGCGATGCGTTCATTGACTGGTCCTAAGAATCCAGAAGGTAAAGCTGACCAAATCATCGTGCATCCTGACGTTCGTCGTATGCTTCTTACTCAGAAAGCTATCGCGGAAGGCTCTCGTGCGATGATCTACTATGCAGCTCAACAGGCTGACCTAGTTACTCACGGTGAAGGTGAAGATCAGAAAGCTGCTGATGAGATGCTTGGCTTCTTGACGCCAATCTTGAAAGCATTCTGTACTGAAGCTGGTTTTGAAGCTGCTAACCACGGTTTACAAGTATTCGGTGGCCACGGTTTCATTGCTGAATGGGGCATGGAGCAAATCGTTCGTGATACGCGTATCGCACTTCTTTATGAAGGAACTACTGGTATTCAGGCGCTTGACTTACTTGGTCGTAAGATCCTTATGAGCCAGGGTGCATCACTTCGCAACTTCACTAAGCAGGTACATAAGTTCTGCCAGGCTAACGAAGGTAACGAAGCCTTGAAACCATTCATCGAGAAACTAACTACTCTTAACAAAGAGTGGGGCGACATCACAATGAAAGTTGGCATGAATGCTATGAAGAACCGTGATGAAGTTGGTGCGGCTTCTGTAGACTTCCTAATGTACTCTGGTTACGTATGCTTGGCATATTTCTGGGCGCAAATGGTTAAAGTTGCTCAAGAAAAGCTAGACGCTGGTACTGCTGAAACTGGTTTCTATACAGCTAAAGTACAAACTGCACAGTTCTACTTCGATCGTATCCTTCCACGCACAGCTGCGCACGCGCAGATGATTGCTGCAGGTAGCGACTCGATGATGGCAATCGACGAAGAAAACTTCGCATTCTAATTGTCATTATTCATGAAAAAGCCCGCTTTGCGGGCTTTTTTGCGTTATAATGCGCGCGATTTTTTTGGCTGACGGCGTTCTTTGAGCGCTTTAGCTCATAGATAAACACAAAGAATTAATTGAGGATTAGGAAATGGCAGAGTACAAAGCGCCCCTTCAAGATATTCGCTTCGTAATGAATGAAGTGTTTGAAGCAGAAAAACTTTGGGGTTCATTGGCAGGCACGCAAGATGTCATTGACATGGAAACTGCTGATGCAATTTTAGAAGAGGCTGGAAAAATTACAGCTTCGTTGATTGCACCATTGAGTCGTGAAGCTGATGAAGAAGGTTGTCACTTTGATAACGGTAAAGTCACTGTACCTGCAGGCTTTGTAGATGCATATAAAACGTTTGCTGAAGGTGGTTGGTCAGGTTTGACTGGTAACCCAGTTTACGAAGGTATGGGCATGCCTAAAATGTTGGGCGCTCAGTATGAAGAGATGCTTTACTCTGCTGACATCTCATTCGGTCTATATGTGTGTTTGACTTCTGGTGCGGCATTGGCAATTGATGCGCACGCTTCAGAAGAGCTTAAGCAAAAATACCTGCCAAAAATGTATTCAGGTGAATGGACAGGTGCGATGGATTTGACTGAGCCTCACTCAGGTACAGATCTTGGTATGATTCGCACCAAGGCTGAGCCAAATGCCGACGGTTCATACAGCATTACTGGTACGAAGATCTTTATCACAGGTGGTGAAAATGACCTGACTGATAACATCATTCATTTGGTGCTTGCGAAACTTCCGGATGCGCCAGCTGGATCAAAAGGTATTTCTCTTTTCCTAGTGCCGCGTAACAGTGTTGATGACAACGGCGTTGTAGGTGAAAACAATAACGTTACTTGTGGTTCTATCGAACACAAGATGGGTATTAAAGCTTCCGGTACCTGTGTTATGAACTTTGATGGTGCGCAAGGTTGGTTGGTCGGTGAAGTAAACAAAGGTCTTTTGGCTATGTTTACAATGATGAACTACGAACGCTTGAGTGTTGGTATTCAAGGTTTCGCCGCAGCAGAGCGCTCTTACCAAAACGCACGTGAATACGCACTTGATCGTATTCAAGGTCGTGCAGCAACAGGTCCTGTTAATACTGAAAAGCAAGCTGACCCGATTATCGTTCACGCTGACGTTCGTCGTATGCTTCTTACTATGAAGGCTTACACAGAAGGCTCGCGTGCTTTCTCTACCTACGTTGCAAGTTACCTCGACATTGCTAAGTTCTCTGATGATGCCGATCAGATTAAGCATGCAAATGCAATGATTGCGCTTCTCACGCCAATCGCTAAAGCATACATGACAGACCGCGCATTAGATTCTTGTGTTGCTGGTCAGCAAGTATTTGGTGGTCATGGCTTTATTCGTGAGTGGGGTCAAGAGCAACTAGTTCGTGACACGCGTATCACGCAAATCTATGAAGGTACTAATGGCGTTCAAGCAATGGACTTGATGGGGCGTAAAGTTGTTGCTAATGGTGGCAAACTATATGAGCTATTTGCTAGCGAAGTAAAAGAGTTCATTGCTGCTGAATCAGACAATCCTGCGTTGGCTAGCAAACTTGATCAACTTTCTGCAGCTTTAGATCGCTTAACTGAAGCGACTGAATATGTAATCGGTGCAACACAGGGCGACGCAGATGCGATCGGCGCAGCAGCGGTTGAGTACTTGGATTTATTTGGTCTAACTGCATACGGCTACATGTGGGCACGCATGGTTGCAAAAGCAGCACCTAAAGTTGAAGAAGATGTGTTCTACGCGAATAAGCTTAAGACTGCTAACTTCTTCTTTAGTCGTCTTCTTCCAGGGACTCTTTCTCTTCTTGAGGCGATTAAGTCTGGTAGTGAAGATACGATGGCGCTTGAAGCTGAAAACTTCTAAGTCTTATTTAGCGTCAATAAAAAACCGGTACTTGTTACCGGTTTTTTTATGTCTGACATTCGGCCAAAAAAAAGCGGCGTGGTCGCCGAACAAGACCATCACCGCTGAGGTTAAACAAACTAATAACTAAGGAGGGAAATGAAAACCCTGAAACATCTCTGTTTCGTTAGGATAGATATTAGTTTTGGATGGGGCGTATTTTGATCAGCCGAAAGGCTTATTTGCTGAAAGTTAATAAAAACGAAAGGCGAGTTACTTAATTAAATAGCTTAAGAAGGCTGTCTTTAATCTTGTCTACGGCTTCGTTATCTTTCCCAATGATTCCGTCCAAGCGTTCACGATGCTTATTGATGACGCGATCTAGCTCTTTCTCTGTTTTGCGCTTTGCTTCATCAATAGCTGCATTTTGAACTTGCTGCTTCAGTGCGCTGTAGTTGATGTCGCAACGATGTTGATTGGCAATTAGCATGCCTTGGCATGTTAAAGGAATGCTAATGTTCTGAAGTTTTGGATTGATGCGACAGGCATGTGTTGCGCCGTTCGCTTCAGGTTTTATGTAAAAGTTAGCTTCATATGATTGATTTAGAATATCAGCAGTACCATTTATGATTGTGTTCGTGCTATTCGAATTAAGCTTTGTGTGTTGGGTTTGTATGACGGAGTTGTTTAACTCGATTGTACTTGTCAGCTTTTTGATGCTCGTTGAAGAGCCCGCTTTCTCAATGTCATATTTGTCATTATTAATATATGAAATGCCTTTACACAGCCAAGCATCAATATTTATTCCGTCCACACGACCCTGTTGAAGTTCAGCTTGAACACTTCCTGAGTTAGTAGCTTTAAGATCTGGGATGGTGTTACCCGTCAGGGATATAGCGCCATTTAGATCAAGTGTACCTGCAAAGGAAATATCGTTTGTTTGCAGAGTGGGCGGCATAAGTTCTCCAACAATAAGACTATTCGCATCAATGCTAAGATCCCAAACTGGATTGGGCAGTTGTGCATTCACGACTGCGGCGGCTGTGATACTTCCGTTCGCGACTGAGGCTTCATTAGTGCTTCTTATACGGCCGTTGTTTATCAAAATCGATGTTTTGATCCCTGAAGCCTCAATGTGCTGATATCTCAGTTTGTCTTGCACGAGATTAAAGGAGATGTCCGCGTTTTGGATGAAGTCCAATGGCAAGATCTGTTTGACTGCTTCGTTATTTGATTCAATTGCAGCGATATGTGGCGCGGTAACCTGCTTTTGCGAAGGAATTATGGCAGCGAGGTAGTTGTCTATAACCGCCTGATCGCCAGCCAATGAGATGTCATAAAAGTTGGCAGCTGGGCGCGCTTTAATTGAACCCAAGAACTTTGATTCGTCGAACGCTAAGTCGAAATTAGTGCTCTGTAAAGTTCCTGAACGAAATGTAAATGGAGCATCAACTCTTATGTTTTTAAAGGCTTTGTCGTTAATCGGTAAATTTAAACCTAAGTATTGGTTTACATTTGCAAGAGCAAAGGGTGCAACGTGAATCATGCCCGTTATATCAGGACTGGTGCGAAGCTTCTTGGCGACAAATTGAGTATCTAAAGCAATGCTGGCGCCACTGACCTGCATGCTCGAAGCGTTTAGTGTGTCACCTTTCAGGTCATACTCAAAGTTTCCAGTTAGCGAGAGCTGTATGGTTTTCTTATTAGGCAGTATCCCAGAAAGGTCGAGATTATTTTCAAGTCCAATGAGTGATAGCATTTGACGTTCAGCGCTGATATTTGCTTTTGTTCTGAGGCTGTTGAAGTAGCGTGTCCCTTGTAGCTTGTCTTCATAAGTGAAGCTGAATTGAATAGGAAAATCTTCATCTAGTCTTGCATTATTCACTTCTAAGTCAAAGCCGTGAAGTGAGATATTCAGAGAGCTTTGCGCGTTTATGTAGTCCACTCGATAGTTTTGAATATGAATATGCTTTGCCAAAAATGGTATCGTCGCCAACTCTGTGCTTGTAGGTTTCAGATTTGTATTGTCGGTGGTGACAACTGAGCTATCTGTTTTTTGTGACTCTTCGTCGACCGGTTTATCGCCTTTAGTCAAAAGATCCCAATTACGATTTCCAGATTCGTCGACATACAGATGAATATGAGCGCCGTTTGAATAAATTCCGTTAATTTCAGGGGCGAGCTTGAGCAAGCTGAGCGTGTCTATCGATAGGTCGATCTGTGATACCTGAGTAAACACTTGCCCCTCTTGATCTAGAATACTGAGAGAGTCAAGGGTTACACCGAGAGGCCACCAAGAAAGCTTCAATTCCCCATCAATTTTTATAGTTAAACCGAAACGGTCCTTCGTACTGTTTTCGATGTCTCTTTTATAGTCATTGACATCAATACTGCTTAGAACAGTAATGATTGTAAGTACCAAGATAACGAAAATCGTAACTAATATTTTTAGTGCAAGCTTAAGCATGGCCAATGACTGTTGATAATTCGAGTCTAAATCTTAGTGAGTCGAATATATCCATTGGACTAACAGGAGTTTACGGTTTAGACATTTGCGCTTTATCTTCAAAGTGTTTGTCCATATTGATCAGTTAAAAAGCAAGTTTTGATCAGTCCTATGTATTTAAAACTAGAGTAGAGTTACTAAGTTGAATAAAAATAAAACCTGTTAGGAATATCTATGCCAGTTCAAGTCCCTTTGTTGATAAACGGCGAGTTCGTTGAAAGCACAAGCCAAAACAAATTACCTGTATTAAATCCAGCAACCCAAGAAGTCCTTGCTGAAGTGCCATGCGCGTCTGAAGCTGAAATTGAGCTAGCTATTGAAGGCGCTAAACAAGCCTATAAAGCTTGGAAAAATACTGCAGTGACGGATCGTTCTCGTTTAATGTTTCGCTATCAACACCTATTAAAAGAGAAGCAGCGCGAGATAGCAGAAATCTTAGCGGTCGACACAGGTAAGAACATCGAAGATGCTATGGGCGATGTTTGGCGTGGAATAGAAGTCGTCGAGCAGGCGTGCAATATTCCTAGCTTAGTTATGGGGGAAACGGTTGAGAATGTTGCGCGAGAGGTTGATACGTACAGTATCACGCAGTCACTCGGCGTTACGCTTGGCATTACGCCATTTAACTTCCCTGCCATGATTCCTTTGTGGATGTTCCCGATGGCGACGGCATGCGGCAACGCTATGATTCTCAAACCGTCTGAACAGGTCCCGTTGGCAACCATGCGTTTAATAGAGTTGTTTATAGAAGCGGGCGCACCTGCAGGTTTGGTTCAAGTGATCCATGGCGACAAGGATCAGGTTAATTATCTCTTAAATCATGAAGACGTTGTCGCGACATCTTTTGTTGGCTCTGTGCCGGTCGCTGCGCACGTGTATCGCACGGCAACCAATCAGTTAAAGCGCGCTCAATGCTTCGCGGGTGCCAAGAATCACATGGTTGTTATGCCTGATGCCGATAAGGCAACTGTAATGAATGCATTAGTTGGCGCTACGGTAGGCGCTGCAGGACAGCGTTGTATGGCGATTAGTGTCATTGTATTTGTCGGCGAAACAATTAAGTGGGCTGACGACTTAGCAGAGCGCTTGCGAAATGTGAAGCCAGGTGCGTGGGATGACCCTAATGCTGCGTTTGGTCCGGTGATTACACCGGCAAGCAAACAAAGAATTGAGTCATTGATCGAGTCTGGAATTACGCAAGGAGCGACATGTTTAGTTGATGGGCGAGGCGTCGTTGTTGACGGATATCCAGACGGAAACTGGGTCGGGCCAACGCTCTTTAAAGATGTTTCTACTAATATGGATATATATCAACAAGAAATATTCGGCCCAGTAGTATGTTGTATTAATGTTGATTCTCTGGATGCAGCCTTGGATTTGGTTAACAGCAGTCCTTATGGCAACGGTACGTCTATATTTACTCAGTCTGGGATCAGTGCTCGCCGTTATCAGCACGAGGTTGAAGTTGGTCAAGTGGGTATTAATTTGCCTATACCTGTTCCTTTGCCGTTTTTCTCGTTCACTGGTTGGAAAGGTTCCTTTATGGGTGACTTGCATGCTTATGGAAAACAAGCCGTCAGGTTTTATACCGAAACTAAAACCGTGACCTCAAACTGGAAAGCTACGGAAAATCAGTCATCCGGCCCGAACATGAGTATCTCGTTAAAGTAAGAAGCATTTCATTTTTAATTTGCTGATAAAAACAAGGATAAATTATGGCAACGATTACGTTTGTTGGTCTCGGTAATATGGGCGGCCCAATGGCTTTGAATTTGATCAAGGCCGGTCATTCGGTTTATGCGATTGATTTGATGCCTGAGCTCGTTGAAAGCTTAGTTAGAGAAGGCGCGCATAAAGCGCAGTCTTTGGAGGATGCGGTAAAAACATCAGACGTCATTATTACAATGCTCCCTGCTGGAAAGCATGTGGCTTCTCTATTTTTAGGCGAGCCAAATGCCAAACAGGGTTTGCTCGAACAGCTCAGCAACAAGCCTCTGATTATTGATTCCTCAACGATTGATGCCGCAACAGCCAGAAGCGTGCACGACGCTTGTCGTGAAAACGGTATCGATATGGTTGATGCGCCAGTCTCCGGAGGCGTTGCCGCAGCAGCTGCGGGTAGTTTAACGTTTATGTGTGGTGGGGATGCTGTTGCCTTTGAAAAGGCGCAACCTATCTTAGGCGCAATGGGGGCTAATATATTCCATGCAGGTCCTGAAGGTGCGGGGCAGGTTGCCAAAATGTGTAACAACATGCTGCTAGCAATACACATGATCGGAACATCTGAGGCATTAAATCTAGGCGCAAATAATGGGCTAGATCCATCTGTATTGTCTGAAATCATGCTGGCTAGTTCTGGAAAAAATTGGAGCCTAGAAAAATATAATCCTTATCCCAATGTTATGCCGACAAGCCCTGCCTCGAATGATTATCGACCGGGTTTTATGGTAGATCTAATGGCCAAAGACTTAGGCTTGGCGATGGAGAATGCTGTCGAAACTTCAAGTAAAACGCCTCTAGGTCGTGCTGCACATGACATGTATGTCGATAAGCAAGATTCAGGAGAAGGAAAGAAGGATTTTTCTAGTATTCTTGAAGATATCGCTAAATAAAAACGCCGTCATTGCTATTACAAGGAGCCGTAGAGCTCCTTTTTTATTGTCTACATTTTTGTGCGAGGAACTTTGCAGTCATAATTTGTCTATAGTGTCCTCTAAACAATTGTAGGGTATGAAAATGCGTGGAGTAAAAGCAGCTCGTTTAGTCATGAGCTTTTTATTAGCGGTATTGCTTGGTGCAAGTAAGGCGGTTTATGCAGAGACCTTATCAGTTTTGTCTCCCTCAGAAGACGACCTAAAACAATGGGAGTCAAAGTCATTTGAGGGAGAGACGCAGTATATGCTCGAGCGTGATAGTGACGGAGCGTCATTCTTGAGGGCAATCAGCAATGCAAGTGCGTCAGGCCTGTTTTTGAAACAAGATATCGATATTAACGAATTTCCTTACTTGAATTGGGAGTGGAGGTCCGATAAGAGCTTAGCTGCATTAGATGAGCAAAGTAAGTCAGGTGATGATTATGTTGCACGAATGTATGTTGTTGTTGATGGTGGTTTGTTTTTCTGGAATACGATCGCACTAAACTATGTTTGGTCTTCTAGCGCTACGAGCAAAGATGCTTGGCCAAATTCCTTTGCCGGCGACAACGCCCAAATGGTTCCCGTAAAAAATGCAAGTTCGGCGTCAGGGACTTGGTATACCGAGAAACGCAATTTGAAAGAAGACTTTAAGGCGTTTTTCGGTAAGGACATATCCCGTATTGATGCAATTGCGATCATGACTGACACAGACAATTCAAAACAAGATGCCCAAGCGAGTTATCGCAATATCTACTTCTCTAAGAATTAGTTAGCTTTGCTGAATCATTATTATGAGATCCTCTTTAAACAACTAAAGGGTATTTTCGAATAAAAACAACTTATAGCAATAAGA
>NZ_LWGF01000779.1:0-1526 GCF_001635355.1 Oleiphilus sp. HI0125 | reverse complement strand
TAGCGATGAGAACATCAGCTTCGTCCCAACGATTTCGCGCTTCGTAGTAAGGGCAACTACTAAAATAGCTGCAACGTCTGTTAGAGCATTGCTGATTATCTGCGGTCAGCATCGACCAAGCACGCGAGTCGATCTGCTCTTCAAGCGTGTCTCGATCACCGTCCCATGCACCTGAGGCATAACGGCTAAAAAATCCCTGTAACTGCTCTTCTGATAATTCCTCGTCATTGCCCTGATCAATCAAGAAAAGCGGGATAGTGGCATCGTTTGGATCGGCCGAGAACGACTCAATGCGTTGCTCTAGTTTGCTCAAGCACACATAGCGACCTCTACCCTTTGCTAAAGCATACGAAAAATCGATCCCAGAGTGTTTGGCGAGTTCAGGCAAATCTTTACTCAAAATTTGATCTTGAAGCGCTGTCGTTGCCGTAGATACAACGAGTTTTTTACCGAGTTCAATCGCGATAGGCAGAGTTGCCATGCAATAGCCAAGTGTTTTACCAGTACCGGTGCCAGCTTCAACGACGCAAGTGGTCGGCGCGCTATTTCTTAAGCCTTCGGCATTACTTTTAATTGAGCCCAAATACTTAGCGATTTCAGCGATCATCAATCGCTGGCCATAGCGCGGACGAAAACCATCTCGGCCGGTGAACTTGCTATAACTGGATTGAATTAAGGCTTTTTGTTCTTGGCTTAACATACAACGGGGTCTTCAACGGTGCCTGTAGAGAAAAAAGAAAACTTGAATAACTCGGACACAAGTATAGAAATGCTGAGGCAGCAGCCCCTATAATCATGGCGCAGCGCAGTTTATCAGAGTTTGAATGCTCGCTGTATCAAGCGACAGACAAAACGAATAATAAATTACGTCGTACAAAAACAAGCATAAAAACGAAAGCAGTATGGAGCAACGCATGCATTTTGAACTAAGTCCCGATCAAACCGCATTCCAAGACACCGCACGTAAATTCGCTGAAAATCATCTTGCTCCCAATGCAAAACAGTGGGACGAAGAAGCCATTTTTCCGAAGGATGCTTTTATCGAAGCCGGCAAGCTTGGCTTCATGGCAATGTATGTGCCTGAGGAATATTTTGGTATTGGTCTGAGCCGCTTAGATGCCTGTTTAATTATGGAGCAGCTTGCGACTGGCTGTACCACAACGGCTGCTTTTATCAGCATTCATAATATGGCCTTTAAAATGCTCAGCACCTACGGCCAAGAGAGCTTAATAAATGACTGGGCTGAACCCTTAGCGAGCGGTGAGAAACTCGCAAGTTATTGTCTTACTGAGCCTGGTGCAGGTTCTGATGCAGCATCACTCACTACAAGCGCAGTCAAAGATGGCGATGACTACATCATATCGGGCAGCAAGGTATTTATCTCTGGCGCGGGGTCTACCGACTTACTGATCACCATGGTTCGTACCGGCGAGCAAGGTGCATCAGGCGTGAGTTGTATTGCGATTCCTGCCGATAGCGAAGGCATTAGCTACGGAAAAAAAGAAGACAAACTAGGCTGGAATGCG
>NZ_LWGF01000778.1:0-1953 GCF_001635355.1 Oleiphilus sp. HI0125 | reverse complement strand
ATTGAAGGTTCTAGTATTGCAGCCGCAGGTTCTTGGACGGCTGTTGACCCTGACGCGCTTGATCAACATACCTGGTCCGTCGCAACGCCTGCTCAATATGGCACGCTGACAATTGATGCCAATGGCAATTGGTCTTATGTGCTTCATCAGCCGAATCATGCTGATATTGATCAGCTTGCTGATGGCGAATTAAAAACAGATACCGCGATCATTCAAGTAGATGATGGTCACGGGACTATCGTGACTCAGCAAGTCACCCTCACGATTACAGGTACGAATGACGCGCCGAATATCAGTGGTGTGTTAAGCGGAACAGTTCAAGATGGTGGCACATTACAGGCATCTGGTCAGCTTTTAGATGGTGACGTGGATGCAAGCGACATGCACACTTGGAACATCTTAGGCAGTCAGCAGGGTCAATATGGGGTGATAAGCCTCGATGCCAGTGGCAAATGGGTATATCAGCTTGATCCTGCAAAAGCTGAATCGTTGGCTAAAGGCGAAACGGCTCAAGAAACATTTCAGGTCGAGGTGCTTGATCAACACGGAGAGCGTTCTGTCGCTCAAATCCGAGTCGAGGTTGTGGGCAGTAATGATTTACCGAGTGTTGCTCCTGTTGTGCAGCAGTCGGTGGCCGAGAATGCGACAACGCCGATATCTGGAACGCTTCAAGTGATCGATCCTGATGTCAGTGATCAGCATGCATGGCGATCAGTGAATACCAGCCAGTATGGACAGTTCTCCTTGAATGCCCAAACGGGAGCTTGGGAATATCGACTCAATACAGCGCATCCTGATGTGCAGAAATTGCTGACGGGGCAGACGCTCAAAGAGAGTATTATTGTCGAAGTCGATGATGGTCTGGGTGGTACGGCAACGCAAACCATTGCCATTGAAATTGATGGGCAGGGTAATGCGCCTGTTGCCGTGATCGATAATAGTCACTTGAATGCTGGTGGTATCGATACTGGGAATGTCTTTGCGAATGACCAGGCTGACACGTCCTTAACACTCACTGGAATTAACGGACAGAGTCTGCAGTTCGATCCCGTAAGTGGTTGGTCTCAGGTATTTGATACAGGGCATGCGCTTGTTCAGTTCAAGGCCAATGGAAGCTATGAAGCACAAGCGAAAACGGGCAATTCAAATTTGCAAACCGTAACAGAATCTTTGCAGTATGAGGCTCAGGATCAATTTGGCGTTACTGCTACTGGGAGCATGGATGTCCATACCGATGCTGCACAGCAAGTGATCGCACCACCTCCGCCACCCCTAGCACCGGTTTCTGCTGATGTGCCGGCGGTATCGTATGACTCAGACCCCTTGTTACTTCTTGATCAAGTCACCGCGCCGAGTGGTAAGTCTGAAGCGACTCGTTCATCGTTCATTCAAGAAAGCTTAGTTGACTTGGCGCCCGAACTTGAGCCAAAAGAGTCTGTTAGTGACTTGTTATCTGGGCTGCCAGAATCTTCGAATGATAAAGAGTCTGCGGGTAATGCTGATACCGCTCAAACAAATGAGCAGGAAAGCAACGGGAAGGCGGGAGCATGGGATGTTGGGCATTCCGTAAATTTAGATAGCCTGTTGCCCGATAACCGATCCAAGGATGATTTTGAGTGATGAATGCTTTCGTTTTCAGATTATTCAGAGGGTGAAAAGGCCTTAGTTTGAGCCTTTTCAAGTCGTTTATGTGGTCTAAAAAACGAACAAATCTTTACATTTACGGCACTAATCTCGACTAGTGTTTAGCAAGCATCTCAAACTAGAGAGGTCGTTAAATTGCCTAGTTTTTACGCACTTCATAAACAGCTCATACTCATTTCATTATGCGCAATGACATTAATGTTAGGTGCAAGCAGAAGCTCTTCGTCTACTTCAGACTTAACAGATACAACTCGATTGAATCTTGGCGGCCCGGTATATTTGAATGACGCCTCCGTGTTGTTAGTGAAT
>NZ_LWGF01000777.1:0-1312 GCF_001635355.1 Oleiphilus sp. HI0125 | reverse complement strand
TTATCGTTTATGCGCATGCGAGAATGGCGTGAGATGCATCGTCAACTAGTCATTGCTTGTAAAGCTTGGCGTACACAAACACCTGATGTTGAAGCATCAGACTCACCCGCGACAGACGATCAAAAATCCTTGAAGTATCAAGCGCTGCATGAATCGTTGCTTTCGGGATTTTTATCAAACATCGCGCGTCATGATGAAAAGCGTGATTATCTTGCCTGTCGTAACAAGAAGATTCAGATATATCCTGGGTCTGGTATCGCGAAATCCAAAGTCAAATGGTTAATGTCTGCGGAACTCGTTGAAACACAACAAGTATTTGCGCGTATGAATGCGCGCATTGAAGCAGGTTGGGTTGAACCTCTTGCTTCGCACTTGATTAAGAAGTCTTGGAGCGAGCCGCATTATCAGCGCAAGCGCGGGCAAGTATTAGCGTATGAAAAAGTCACGTTATATGGACTTGAAATCGTTGCAAAACGGCTCGTTAATTTCAGCTCTGTGAATGAAGTTGTTGCGCGAGAAGTATTTATTCGTAGCGCATTAGTGGAGGGTGAATATCGTGGGCGTGTAAAGGCGATCAAACTCAATCACGCTGCCTTGCAAGAGCTAGAAAAAATAGAAGATCGTACGCGAAGAAAGGACGTTGTCATTGATGATGAGGCGCTATATAGCTTGTACGATGGCCTACTGCCAAAACATGTTGTGAGCGATGCTGCGCTCGAAAAATGGTATCGCCAAGCAAGCGAGAATGACAAGCTCCGTCTTGTCTTTAGTGAAGAGCAACTTAAACTAGATAATGCCGCGAGCTTTGATGCTGGGATGTTTCCAGACACCCTAGAAAACAATGGTATCAAGTTTCCTTTAACATACTCCTTTAAACCAGGAGCTGCGGAGGATGGGATCAGTATTAACGTTCCAGCGCGCGCAGCAAGGCAGGTTACGGCCGCGCGCCTTGAGAAGTTAGTCCCTGGTTTACTTAAAGAAAAATGCACGCAGTTGATCAAGAATTTACCTCGAACACTGCGTAAACACTTTGTACCTGTTCCGGATACAGTTAATAAAATCTTTGAAAAAGTCGAATCCAGTACTGATCCCTTATTAGAAAGCTTGGCTGCGCAGCTCAAGTATCTAACAGGCGTTAATGTGCCTATTGAAGCGTGGAATGTTGATTTGCTCGATGATCATTTACGTTTGAATATCCGAGTGCTTGATGACAATGGAAAGTTAATTACTCAAGGAAGGGATCTCGTTAAAGTTGTAGAGAAAGCTGATGAGTACCTAAAGGATAAGCCAGATGCAGACGCTCAGGATTCAG
>NZ_LWGF01000776.1:0-2769 GCF_001635355.1 Oleiphilus sp. HI0125 | reverse complement strand
TGATCATCAATCAAATAAGCTTTTGTTCCCATACGCTCTGAAAGCTCACGTAGACGATTTGAGTTAGAGCTATTTGGAGAACCAACCACTAGCATCAAATCAGAAGAAGGAGCCATTTGTTTTACAGCATCTTGGCGATTTTGCGTGGCATAACAAATATCGTCTTTTCTCGGGCCTTGAATTTGCGGGAATTTCTCTCGTAAAGCATCAATCACCACTGAAGTATCGTCCACAGATAAAGTTGTCTGCGTTACATACGCTAGGTTTTCAGGATCTTTGACAGATAACTGAGCAACATCGTTTGCGTCTTCAACAAGATAGATAACTCCGCCATTAGAATCATCGTACTGTCCCATCGTACCTTCGACTTCAGGGTGGCCTTCGTGGCCAATCAAGACGCACTCCATTCCATCACGCGAGAATTTGGTCACTTCAAGATGTACTTTCGTGACAAGAGGACAGGTCGCATCGAAGACTTTCAAGCCTCGATCTTGCGCTTCATTTTGCACAGCTTTAGACACGCCATGCGCACTGAAAATCACCAAAGCATCATCAGGTACTTCATGCAACTCATCAACGAATATAGCGCCACGATTCTTTAGGTCATCCACAACAAAACGGTTATGAACAACTTCGTGACGCACATACACTGGCGCTCCGAATACCTCTAATGCACGATTAACGATCTCAATCGCGCGATCGACACCAGCACAAAATCCTCGGGGGTTAGCAAGTTGAATTTGCATGAGTTGAACTATGATCCCTAAATAGTTTCTATCGAAACGATCTTAACCTTGAACGTTAATGTATCGCCAGCTAGCGGATGGTTGAAATCGACCACCACTTCTTCGTCGTCAAACTGCTTTATAACGCCAGGCAACTCAGACTGACTCGCATCAGCAAAAGAAATGACTAGGCCTTTTTCAAGTTGCATATCTGCTGCGAAGTCGGAACGTTTAAAGGTTTGAACATTATTTGGATTTGGCATCCCAAACGCTTTTTCTGGAGTCACGAGCCAAGCCCCCTCCTCACCTTCTTTCATGCCATCAAGGCAGGACAAGAAGCCATCGGGTAATTGACCATCACCATACTCAAATGTCGCTGGGTTAGCGTCAAAATTAGAATCGACGACTGAGCCATCTTGCAGGCTCAAAGAAAAATAAAGCGTGACACGTGTGTCCGCAGAAACAACTAAACTCACGTTTTTAACTACCTAAATGGAACGTTAAACAGAAACGAAATCGCTCTCTAGTATATGACTCGAGACTATATTGCCCGAGACTCAGAACGACTCTTTGGTTTTGGGTTACCGTCTTCGTCCTTGCTACGGAACATATCTAATACCAACATTGCGGCACCAACCGAGATAGCACTATCTGCAATGTTGAAGGCTGGAAAGTGATAATCGTTCCAGTAAAAATGAAGGAAATCGACAACATATCCCAGCATTATCCGGTCATACAGGTTACCTAGTGCCCCACCTAAAACGAGACATAAAGCAATCGCTAACCAACGGTCATTTTTGAGCGTGTAAACCCAACGAACAAGCGCGATACTGACGCCCAGAGCTAAGACAATAAAGAACCAACGTTGCCAGCCACCTTCATTCGCGAGAAAACTAAACGCCGCTCCAGTGTTGTGGAGCAGAGTAAAGTTGAAGTGCGGCATCACGGGCACAGGAATCGCATATTCCAACTGCGTGCTCGCTAAGTATTTGGTGTAAAGATCTAACACCACAACACTCAACGACAACCACAAATACTTCAACATACTTAGTAACCCTGCTCTATTTAATTGCTATTGATTAAGCATACTGACGCGATTCACCTTCGCCATCGATATTATCAACACAGCGCTGACACAGATCCTTGTGCGCTTCAATCGTGCCGACTTCCGGACGGTGGTGCCAGCAACGATCACACTTCACATCAGAGCTAGGTTGAACCTTCACAAGCAAACCTTCTAAGTCAGAAGGCTTCGCATCGGCATGGCCATCATCACTCAAGCCAAGCACGCGTGCGCCAGAGGTAATCAATACGAAACGCAACTCTTCGCCTAAGGTGCTCAAGGTGTCAGCCAAATCACCTTCACAGTACAAACTAACTACAGTCGTTAGTGAGCCTTTTACATTGCCGGCATTACGCTCTTCTTCGATACACTTATTAACAGCTTCTTTTGCCGCCATCACTTTATTCCAGAAGTCACGACTTTGCGGCTCATCATCTGAAAGTGCGACTAAGTCGGTATACCACTCAGCCAAGAATACGCTCTCTTCTCGCTCGCCTGATACTGGCTGCGGCATAACAGCCCAGATCTCATCAGACGTGAAGCTCAAGATTGGCGCCATCCAGCGCGTCATTGCTTCTAGAATATGATACATCGCAGTCTGACAAGAACGACGAGCCAAGCTATTCGCTTGCGTGGTGTACTGACGGTCTTTGATGATATCTAAGTAGAAACCACCCAACTCACCAACACAGAACTGAACCAACTTCTGGAACACGCCTAAGAAGTTGTAGTTGTCATACGCTTCTTGAAGCTCTGCTTGCAGTTTAAGTGCCTGATCTACAGCCCAACGATCTAGTGCAATCATTTGATCATTCGGTACTAAGTCCGCTTTTGGATCAAAACCATTGATATTACTTAACAAGAATCGCGCGGTATTACGAATACGGCGATATGAATCTGCTGTACGCTTGAGGATTTCATCCGATACCGTCATGTCACCGCTGTAGTCCGTCGCAGCAACCCACAAACGTAGGATATCTG
>NZ_LWGF01000775.1:0-1405 GCF_001635355.1 Oleiphilus sp. HI0125 | reverse complement strand
TAGTTGGGCGACTGCCAGAACATCAACGAAATAAAGCTCGAAAAATTGGTATCACTTTAGCGATGATCTCCCGATTATTGCTCTTATTTAGCCTCGCCTGGGTGATGAAGCTAGTAGATCCCTTATTCAGTGTTTTGGATAACGATATATCCGGTAGGGACCTGATTTTAATACTCGGAGGTTTGTTCTTATTGATGAAATCCACGCATGAAATCCATGGGAGTTTTGAGATTAAAGATGTGTCAACGACAATGCTCGCAACATCTAGCTTTGCCTCAATACTCGTTCAAATAGCGGTATTGGATTTGATCTTTTCTTTGGACTCTGTAATTACAGCGGTTGGTTTAGTGGAGCATCTCAGCATTATGGTTATTGCTATTGTGTCCTCTGTGATTGTGATGCTGATAGCCGCTAATCCTATTGGCGAGTTTGTTGATAGAAACCCAACTATCAAGATGTTGGCTTTGTCGTTTTTAATCTTGATCGCGTTTACGTTAATCGCCGAAGGCTTTGATGTACATATTCCGAAGGGTTACGTATATTTCGCAATGGCGTTTTCACTATCGGTTGAGCTTCTAAATATTAAGTTGCGCTCGAGAAAAGTAGAGAAAGTCGAGACCATTCAATTGGCTCGAAAGCATGGACTTGACGATTCGTCTTTCGAGTAAGAATTTTGGCCAAAAAAAGCTCAACCTGTCTCCAAGTTGAGCCTCAATCAAATCTGCTTGATGTGCTTATTCGCTAATTAATTGCTCAGCTTCAGCAATCTTCATATGGCGCACATCTTCACCTTTGACCATGAATATCACGTATTCTGCAACGTTCGCAGCATGATCACCGATACGCTCAAGCGCACGCAGTACCCACAGTACATTATGTACTTGTGAGATGCTTCGCGGATCTTCCATCATAAACGTCATCAACGATCGAATCGCTGAGCCATATTCGGCGTCAACAGAACTATCTTCGCGAATAATTTCCAAGGCCATGTTGGCATCAAGTCGTGCGAAGGCGTCTAATGATCCACTGACCATTTGAGTCACGCGTTGACTGATGTGGCGTACTTCGATGTAACCGCGAGGCGCTTTGCCTTCATCGCTTAATTTAATCGCCATTTTTGCAATTTTTGCGGCTTCATCACCAATGCGCTCAAGGTCAGAAATCATCTTAACGGTTGAAATCACTAAGCGTAGGTCGCTTGCAGCAGGTTGGCGGCGTGCAATGATTTGCGTACATTCTTCGTCAATCATACGCTCCATTTCGTCGACGCTTTTCTCTGTTGCTGCAACAGACTCAGCTAATGAAGTGTCAGAGTTAAGCAAGGCATCAACCGAATCTGTTATCTGGCGTTGAACAAGACCGCCCATTGCTAAAAAGTGGTTTCTCAGCTCGCTTAGGTTTTGGT
>NZ_LWGF01000774.1:0-1276 GCF_001635355.1 Oleiphilus sp. HI0125 | reverse complement strand
ATCGAACAATAAAGGTGCTGATGTTGGATTCTTGACCTTATTAGGCGAAGCAGGCTATCAATACCAGCAGCGCAAAAACTCTACTGATATTCAGTTTACTGCCTTGAGTTTTAACGCCCAGCGCGGTGAGCTAGTAATCGAACTACGCGCTAAGAATTTTGAACAGATGGATCAGCTGAAAACCGCAATTGTTTCGGCAGGTTTGATTGCGAAAATAAGTTCCGCGGTTCAAGAGAATCAATATTACCGCGGACGTTTGAGCGTAAGTGAGGGGTAGGGTAAATCATGATTAAAAGTCCATTGTTTACTCAGGCGAAGGATCGTTGGGAATCGCTAGAAGCGCGTGAGCAGTTCAGCCTAAAAGTTATGTTTGTCGCAGTTGTTACTTCACTTATGTACTTCGCAATGTGGGTGCCAGCACAAAGCTATATGGATCGCGCCGAGCAAGACCTAAAAGATAAAGCAGCTCTTCTTGAATTGGTTAAGAGTTCGCGCGATCAGCTGCGCAGTTCTTCATCGAATACGTCGAATGCTTCTAATCTTAATAGCCAGCAATTGGTTTCTACTGTGACGAACATGGCACGAAAGCAATCATTAAACCTAAAACGTTTTGAACCTAGCGGAGAGAATAAGGTCAAACTCTGGGTTGAAGATGTGTCCTTCGATACATTAGTCACATGGCTCAGCACTCTCGAACGTAGTGTTGGGGTGCAGGTCGAGCAAATTTCCGTTGAAAAAGAAGATAAACCCGGTATTGTTAGTGCAAGGTTGACGCTATCGTCCTAAACTGACTGCACTTGTGCTCTTATGAGCACACTACGTTTAGCTCGTTCATCTATAAAAGGGGTCCCAGGATGCCAATTACCACCGATGAAGTAGAGGCGCGTGTAGTAAGGCTTGATGCCAGTGCCATTAAGGAAGCAAGAACAATTCTATTTCGTGCTTACAAGCACGAACCTACTTTCAAATATTTGTTCCAAGCGGAACGTCCTGGCTATGATCAGCGAGTACGCGCCACTATTCGGGAATTATGCCACTTACACTTTTCGTTAGATCAAGAAGTAATCGGTTTAACACTAGACAGTCGCTTGATCGCGGTTGCTCTAGTTGGTAGCCCTGTGGTTCGTCTTGATTTGAGTCGGCAATTTGCTTGGCGAATGCGAATGTTATTAACGGCAGGTTCTGAAAGTACTTGGCGATACATTGAATATCATAAGCAAATTCATAAAGTTCTTCCTCACGGAGAGCACCATGAGCTTCCTTTGATTGGTGTCGA
>NZ_LWGF01000773.1:0-1998 GCF_001635355.1 Oleiphilus sp. HI0125 | reverse complement strand
CAAGCTTGTTCATCACTTCTTGCGGCGAAACCACGTTACCAATGGACTTAGACATCTTGCGGCCTTCACCATCCACGGTAAAGCCATGTGTAAGCACTTGCTTGTATGGCGCTTCACCCTTGATCGCAATACCAGTTTTCAAAGATGACTGGAACCAACCACGGTGCTGATCCGAACCTTCTAAGTAAAGATCTGCCGGGTATTGACCAAGCTCTGCGCGCTGTTCAAGTACCGCTGCATGTGTCACACCAGAGTCGAACCATACATCTAAGGTATCGGTTACTTTGTTCCAGTTGTCTGCATCATCGCCAAGTAGCTCTGAAGCATCTAAATCGAACCATGCATCCATGCCAGTGCCTTCGACACGCTGAGCCACTTGTTCAATCAGCTCTGACGTTTTTGGATGAAGTTCTTGAGTTTCTTTGTGCACGAACAAGGCAATCGGAACACCCCAAGTACGCTGACGTGAGATACACCAATCAGGGCTTTGCTCAAGCATCGCTTCAATACGATTTTGACCCCAAGATGGCACCCATTTAACGCCTTTCACAGCTTCTAGCGCTTTATCTTTCAAGCCATTTTCCGTCATGCTCACAAACCACTGAGGCGTTGCACGGAAGATTAGTGGCGTTTTTGTACGCCAGCAATGCGGGTAGCTGTGCGAGAACTTTTTGCTAAGAACTAACTTGCCTTCGTTAGTTAACGCTTCAAGAACCGGACCGTCGGCTTTATAAACGTGCTGACCTGCAAACATCGGAACGATATCGCGATAAACACCGTTATCGTCGACATAGTTAAGTGTTTTTAAGCCGTACTTATTGCCAACATTGAAGTCATCAACACCATGGTCAGGTGCTGTATGTACTGCACCCGTACCGGCATCTGTTGTTACGTGATCACCAACTAGTACAGGAAGCTGCTTGTCGCGGTAAAAAGGATGAACCAACAACTCACCTTCAAGATCAGAACCTTTCGCCGAGCCAACGACTTCAAAGTTTTCAGCACCATAACGCTCCATAGCGTCATCAACGAGTGCTTGCGCAAGAACCACAAGTTCTTCGCCCAATCCTAGATCGACTTTCACTAAGGAATAATCAAGATCAGGATTCAAAGAAACCGCTTGGCTAGACGGAAGCGTCCAAGCCGTTGTTGTCCAAATTACGATAGAAAGATTTTGGCCATTATCGGCGGCACCAAATTTACCAAACACAGACGCTCGATCGACAACATCGTAACGGGCATCAATAGCTGTACTTTCTTTGTCTTGATATTCAACTTCAGCTTCAGCCAACGCAGAACCACCCACCACACTCCAGTAAACTGGCTTAAAGCCTTTTACTAAGTGGCCGTTATCAATGATCTTGCCTAATGCACGAATAATGTCGGCTTCGAACTTGAAGTCCATGGTGAGATAAGGCTTATCCCAATCACCAAAAACACCTAAACGAATGAAGTCTTCTTTCTGACCAGCTACTTGCTTCGCTGCATATTCACGACACGCTTTACGGAACGCCGAGAACTCAACCTTAACGCCTGCTTTACCAATTTTCTTTTCAACATTGTGTTCGATTGGCAAACCGTGGCAGTCCCAACCCGGGATATATGGCGCATCGAAACCACTCATGGTTTTCGATTTCACGATAATATCTTTAAGAATTTTATTAACAGAGTGACCAATGTGGATGTTGCCGTTCGCGTATGGAGGGCCATCATGCAAAATAAACTTTTCAGCACCTTGGCGCGCATCGCGAATCTTTTGATAAAGATCCTGATCTTGCCATTGCTTCAACATACCTGGCTCACGCTGAGCGAGGTTGCCGCGCATCGGAAATTCGGTATCCGGCAAATTCAAGGTGTGCTTATAATCACTCATAGTCTTTTCGCTTCACTCTCATTAAGTTGTGCTACGAACTCTCTCGCAGCGACGTTATCGCGTTCTATTTGTTCTTGCAGTGCTTGAAGGCTCTCAAACTTCTGCTCATTGCGAATTTTTTTCAG
>NZ_LWGF01000772.1:0-1683 GCF_001635355.1 Oleiphilus sp. HI0125 | reverse complement strand
CGATCGTGTCGATGGTGTAATCACCACCTTTCGCCAATACATCCGGCATAACTGTTTCGATAAGGTAGAAAGGTGTGTCGTCGTATTGATCGCCTTTCACCTCTCCAAAAGGAAGGACCCAGTCGACGCTTGCGAGTCCGCCGATCACCGTAGCGCGTTCTTCATAACCATTCACGGGGCGTGTTTCACCTTTTAAGCGTTTAACGGATTCGTCTGAGTTTAATCCCAGTACAAGTCTATCGCCTAATGCTCGCGCTTTTTCTAAATAGCGCACATGCCCTGCATGAAGAATATCGAAGCAGCCGTTGGTGAATACAATTTTTTCGCCAGCAAGTTTGGCAAGCTCTATGTGACGCAATGTCTCTTCGTAAGTTTCGGTCTCGCGGGTTCCTCGATGTTCAAAGAACACACGATTTGCGATTTGGTAAAGCTCTTCAGGAGAAACTGTTTCGGCACCCAGTTTAGCCACGACGACTCCGGCTGCTAAATTCGCTATCTGCGCCGCATCTTCAAGAGGGGTGCCTGCCGCCATCATTAAGGCCAAGGTGCCGATGACTGTGTCGCCTGCACCGGTTACGTCAGCGACTTCAAGTACACGGGTTGGCATGTCATGTTTTGAGGAGGGTGTGATGACCGACATACCTTGTTCGCTGCGAGTCAGAAGGATGGCATCGAGATCGCATTTTGCCATCAGTGCTTTCGCTGAAGCGTGAATGCTCTCCTCGCTGTCGGTTTGACCTCCAGCAGCAATAAATTCTTTCAGGTTTGGCGTGATGACGTGTGCGCCACGGTAGACCGATAAATCTGAAGACTTTGGATCGACTAAGATTGTTTTGCCACGTTTGCGTGCTTCATGAATCATTTCTCCGACATAGCGTAAAGAGCCCTTGTTGTAGTCGGAAAAAATAACGAAATCATAGTTATCGATCTGAGCTATAAATTGTTCTTTCAAGGTTTGCGCATGCGCATCTGCAAAAAGCTCTTCGAAATCAAGACGCACCACTTGTTGATGGCGACTGATGACACGAAGCTTGGTGATTGTTGGCTGTTGATCTTGACGAATAAGTGCGGAGCTTACTTTGTCTGTTGCGAGCATGGCTTCAAGACGATCGGCGTTTTCATCATTGCCAATTAGCCCCATTAAACTAACTTGCCCGTTCAAATGCGCAATGTTGCGTGCCACGTTTGCCGCGCCGCCAATTCTGTCTTCAAGATTGTTGATTTTAACAACAGGAACCGGAGCTTCTGGAGAGATTCTTTGCGAGTCTCCTTGCCAGTAGCGATCAAGCATTACGTCGCCAACAACAAGAATATTCAGGTCAGAAAGGTGGTCTAAAACGGAAATATCAAACATTAAATGGTGCAGCCAAGCTATGCGTCAGAGGAATGAATTAACAACGCAATAGCTTAGCTTAAATGAGTAAAACCTTACAGCTTTGATGTTTGATCTATCTATTCTTCAATGTTTGCTGCTTTTGTTCTTGAAATAGCTGCATTCATTGAGTCGGCAGTTAAATTAACGTTATTCAGCAGGTGAACAGCAAATTCGATGTTATTGATATCTGTGTCCTGTATTGTTAGTTCTGTTGGGGCTGTGTGAGCTGGGTATGCCCCGCATATTTCAGCGAATTCACAAATAGTATAGTTACTATCAATATCACTTCCTCCTAACAGGTTGTAGTT